>JABDDZ010000006.1:0-18744 GCA_013287335.1 Chlamydiota bacterium
TTGTTTATTCTTCTTCTTTTTTGCCGGAGCAAGCAGCACAAGACCACCTTGAGGACCAGGAACCGATCCCTCAATAAGGATCAGATTGCGTCCAATATCAACCCCGACAACTCTTAGATTTTCCACAGTCACTCTTTCACCGCCCATACGGCCGGCTTTTTTTGTGCCAGGGAAACAGCGGCCCGGATCTGAGCGCATTCCTGTCGATCCGCCATGACGATGAAAGCCAGAGCCGTGCGCCGCAGGACCCCCTTTAAAGCCATAACGCTTCATCACCCCCTGAAATCCTTTGCCTTTCGACTGTCCTGTCACATCGACAAAGTTGATATCAGAAAAGTAATCGACAGAAATCTCCTGGCCGACAGCAAAATCCTCAACATTATCAAGGCGCGATTCAGCCAAATGCTTACGCGGCGGGATATCTGCTTTTTTAAAATGACCAAAGAGAGGCTTGCTCACTCGTTTTTCAATAGTCCTGGGGTCATTAGCTACATGCTTTTCAAACCCAACTTGCAGCGCATTGTAGCCATCAGACTCTTTTGTCTTAATTTGTGTAATGACATTCGGCTCTGCATGAATAACTGTACAAACAATCACATTGCCGGTTTTATCAAACCGCTTGGTCATTCCGCATTTTTTGCCCATTAATTTCAAAGTCATAGGAATCCGCCCTATGGGAAACATCTTTCCCTTCACCTAAGTTATTCTTTAGTCCACACGAAAATTGTGACTTCTTATCTTTCCGGAGGTAAGTATCAATACTTTGCTTTACAGTAACCCGAGGAGAGTTCTCCTGCTTGCCTAAAAGATTCTAGACTCTGAGATTACCGAGATTATTAAGCATTCCTTATTGAAGAGGTAGTAGGTTAGAGGATCTCTAACAAACTCCTTCCATCCGTAAAGAGAAAGGGAAACGATATCAAAGGGATGATTTTTCTTACAACAGAAAATGTCAACTACCCAAAAATTACACTTTTGTAGAGGCAAAGAGGGTCTTTAATTTCTCTGCTGATCTTTGCTGCCGCACATAGAGGAAGAGTCCGGAGGTAGCGCTAAGAATAACCCCTCCCCCTATTGTAAGGGTTGAAAAGCGGGGATTTATAAGAAATTCAAGAGCATGGGAAAAAGAAGCCAGAGGAGAAAAGAAGAGACCCGCAAGAGCAAGTGATGATATCGAGAGGATGACAACTCCTGCGACAAAAAGAACTTTTAACTGGGTATTGATGGAAAGCAAAGCGTCTTCTTCAAAATAATTTTCTATACTCGTGTAGGAAGAATTTGTAGCTTTGGTAATAGACATAACGTACGAAAAAAAGTTTTCATTACTATATCAAAACTAAAAAATAAAATCACAAAACATTTAATGCAGACATGTAAAAATTTAAACGCAAAGACGCAAAGAAAAAAAGAAATAGCGGGATAGACAGGATGGACAGGATAGATTTAGAATATTATTACTAAGTTTTTTGTATTAAAAGAGAATTAGTTTAGAGCGTTTTACGGAGGACTTTGAAAATTTTGAAGAGATTTTCTCCAATCCCAAAGGTTAACGAAATAGCCGGATGCACTTTGTAACCGGAGAGCTTAACAACTTTGAGAACAACTGAAGAAACATTGAAAGCAATATCGATCATCAATAAAACTCCATCCTCTTTCCCTTCGATAATCGCGCAACTCTTATGAACAATTTTAAAGACCTTGCTTCCGAGAGAGAAATAGGCCCAAGGCTTAGTGTAGCGATCAAGATCATCAAACTTGTAATGATCATGCAAAAAAGAGATAGGAGAAAAAATGATAAGATCGACAACTGAGATCGTCTTTGCAACACTCTTTGCGCTATATTCGACAACCTTTAGCACCAAATAGCCCTCAACGGGCTCCCCATTTTTCATTTGTAGGAGTACTTTTGAGACATAAATGTAAGTTTTTTTGATTGAACGTATGGGAGCAAAGGCTTTTAAAGGAATTTTAATAAAATCTATAATAAACATTGAATGGCTTAAAGCTTTATCCATTGATTTAAAGCCCTTAGCAAGAGAAATAGATTCAGGAAAAGTTGTTAAGATTAAAGAAAACGATTTAAATACATTACGTACATAGTTTATTACAATATTAGATGAGCGTAATTCTTCGTTTAAACCTTTTATCGACTCATAGGAGTTTGTAAAACCGCTCTGAAATCTCAGATAACAACTATATGTATCGCGCTCTGTAGACAAAAAAATTCACCGTAAAGAAAAATTGATCCGATAGATAGAACCGTTCCATCTTCTATTTGGAAGGGTCCCGGGAAGTAAAAAAACGCGGATCGTTCTTTTCTTCATTGAAATAAGAGGCTTTTTTTTTTGGAGAATGGAGATAGGTAGAGAGCAATAGAGAAATAAATAAGGATAATAAGAGGGTGAGAGCAATCCCCTCTCTCAGGAATAACTTATCCCCGACACCCTTCCCCTTATTCTCCTTTTTCACTATGCCTCTCTGTCTTTTTTAGCTTTAATCTCTTTAGCTTTAGCGCTGACTTCGCTAATGCTTCTAAAAAAGGCAAGGGCCAAGCTTAATGTTCCAATGCCAACATTGATAAAGATCATCCCGGCAGGCTTGTGTTTAATTTTGCCTATTACCAATACATCTTTTGCAAGTTCAAAGCCTTTTTCACCATAAACAAGCACTCCCTCAATAACGACTTCACAAAACTTTGATCGGAATTCGTTTATGTTGAATTTCTGTAATTTCGCTTCTGCATCTTCATTTCCTTCGAGGCGGCGTAGTTGGTCGGGAGATAATTTGCTCTGATAACGGATGAAGACTATCACCTCATGCACTAGGTTAAGAGTGTTTCCAATAACAGCGAAGACGTGCATCACTGCCATGGAATAGAGAAATCCATCTTTTGCAATTGCCTGAGTTTTAGTTGCTTTAAAATGGCGTGAGACAAACTGCGTGGGACGAAATGCACCAAAACCCGCGATATAAGCTAAACCGCCAAAAAATTGAGATACCTCAAGAAAAAGTCCCAAAAATCTCTCTTTAGCAGTTAAATATCCATGCTCAAGAGCATGTTTGCCAAATTGCTTAGCGGCTCTCGCTTTAGGAACAATAATTGTCTCGTTATGTATTTGAATGGGAATATAGCGACTTGCACATTGTACAAATGCGGCAGAACTCTCTTTTGAGTCAGTCCAGACGAAACATTTCTTCTCAACATTCCAGCAGCTACTTATCAGAATTGCTATACATGTCAAAAAGTTGTTCTTCACATCGGGAACGATTCCGCCAAGAATATTCACCATAGAAAAAGGAATTCTCGCATCTTCACCAGCTCGTGCTAGAGCTTCGAATCCCTCCTGAACTCTAACGGAAGCACCTGAATATTCCGCAATCAACTTGGCTGCTTGAGAATAGGCTGCACCAGCTTTGACTATTTTGTCCCGACCATCAGATTTTTTAACCGTTTCTTTAATAACTTCGAAAACAGTGCTGGTCGCACCATACACTCTTGAAAGACCCATAGTGGTTATCCTTTTTTATAAATATACAATTAAGAGAGGCAAGTATATATGAATGGTTGAGTTCTGTAAAGCAATTAAATGTCTGAAAATGTAAGATCTTTTTTTGAAATCCCTCGCAAAAAATCGGCGATGGGCATCATCTTTTTCCCCTCAAGCTGAACTTCTAGCAAAGAGAGACCCTCTTTTCCACAGGCAATAATCAAAGAGTCTCCAGAAGAAGAGAGAATAGATCCTGGGTCTCCTTGGACTCCTTTTTCTATTTTTGCTCTTCCAATTCTGACTCTTTTTTTTACTCCTTTATGCAGGAGATAGACCCACGCACCTGGATTGGGAGTCACTCCTCTAATCTGGTTATGAAGAGATAGAGCCTCATTTTCCCAGTGGATTAAACCATCCTCATCGGTGAGTTTGGATGCATAGTTAGCTTCAAGGGAATTTTGTTCCAGGAGTTGCACTTCCCCTCGGGCATAGGCGCAAATCACCTCCCAAAGGGCTAGAGAGCCCAATTCGGCAAGTTTTTCCATTAACTCTCCGGCTGTCATCTCATCGCTAATAGGTGTTTTAGAAATTTTAAGCATCCCCCCCGCATCAAGCTGCCGCGCCATTGAGATAATTGTCACACCCGACTCCTTCTCTCCTGCCATAATGGCTCTCGCTATGGGAGCTGCTCCCCTATACTTGGGAAGAATGGAGGCGTGCACATTAAGGCAAGCGATCCTTGGCATTTGCAAGAGATTATCTTTAAAAATCTCGCTATAGGCTGCAACGCAGAAAAAATCTGCATCGAAGGATTTCAAAGTTGTCGCAAAATCTTCAGATCCGGCTTTTAAGGGCTGAAACAAGGGAATTTCTGGAGCTTTTTGCAGGATAAGTTCTTTAACAGGGGGAGCTTTCAGAGCACTTGAGCGTTTATAGGGCTTATCGGGTTTAGTAACAACCGCCACAATATTTGCATTTTTAGAGATCAAGAAGTCTAAAATTGTTGCCGCAAAAGAGGGTGTTCCAAAAAAAACAATACGTAAATCTGAAAGTTCCTGTCGCATAAATCCTGATTTTCACTTTTGGGAATTTTACTTTTAACGCTTCATTCAGAGTCGGGTTTGCCCGCGGGCAAACCCGACTCTTTATTCTTACTTTAGGGTAAAAAATCCTAAAGCCCTAGTCTGTGGTCTCTGTGGGTATTTTTCTCTTTTGTTCAGTAAGCGCTTTTTGCGGTTGCAGCAGGAGTGCGTTCTTCGGAATCTAATTCCATATCGCACATCTCACGGGCAGCTTTTGAGCGGATGCCCTGCATTCCCAGCAGTCCACGCTTCGAATTGCGGCAAAAGGCTACAAAATGTTTGACCTCCTCTGTCTGCTCTACCTCGCTCTCAATACGAAAAAGCGCCTCATCGAGATGAAGGCCAGATCGATACAAGAGACGGAATGCACGAAAGAGAGCTTTTTGCGTTTCAAAGGGAAATGAGCGGCGCTTGAGCCCAACGCGATTAATTCCTGCCATACAATAAGGAATGCCCCCACCAATTGTATAAGGAGGGATATCTTGAGTGACCCGGCTTAAGCCTCCGACCATCGCATAAGCCCCAATGCGGACAAATTGGTGAACGGGAGTCATTCCCCCTAAAATGGCGTGATCTTCAACAATCACATGGCCGGCCAGCATCGAATTATTGCTCATAACGACATGGTTGCCAACTTCGCAGCTATGGGCAATATGGCAGTAGGCCATAATAAGACAACTATCTCCGACTTTTACCGTTGAACCCGGAGATGTCGAAGAATTAATCGTGGCAAATTCGCGGATTTCGCAGTTCTTTCCAATTGTGACATAGGTCTTCTCCCCCCGGTATTTGATAGCCTGAGTCTTTGTTCCTATGCTTGCCGAAGGCCAAATCACCGTTCCGGAACCGATTGTGGTATTGCCATCAATATATGCATGAGATTTAATAACAACGTTATCTTCTAACGTGACACCCCCTTTGACAACAGCAAAAGGCTCCACTGTTACATTTTCTCCAAGCGAAGCGCCGCTTTCAACAACAGCCAGTGGATGAATGTTATTTGTTCCCATATCTCTTTTAATTCCTAAATTATATTTTTATCGACAAGAGCGAAACCGATCTCCGCTTCAACAGCTAACTTTGATCCTACAGTGGCACGTGCCTTCACACGTCCTCCTTTACTACTAAAAATAATTCCTTCGCAGTGGAGCATAAGAATATCGCCGGGTTTTACAGGGCTGCGAAATTTTGCGTTGTAAATACTTAAGAAAAGAGCGATCTTCGCAACGAACCCCTTTTGATGAACTAATACTCCCCCGGTTTGCGCCAAAGCTTCCAATATCAGGACCCCCGGCATAATGGGGGCATCTGGAAAGTGGCCTTGAAAAAACTGTTCATTCATCGTAACGTTTTTCTGACCCAAAATCGTTCCTTTTTCGAGATCTATCTCGACAATTTTGTCGACAAGCAAAAATGGATATCTGTGGGGGAGAATCTCTCGGATCGCCTTGATATCTAAAATTGTTGCCTTTTCTAAAAGATGATTTTGAGAATCAATCATAAGTTGATACCGGATTTAAAAAATGGTTAAGTAACTCTTTACCCAAGGCAACATTGGCAGCATGTCCTGATCGAATGGCTATCACATGGGCATTAAAATCAAATCCAACCAGTGCAAGATCGCCGATCAGATCTAAAATCTTATGACGTACCATCTCATCGGAAAAACGCAAGCCCTCTTTACTAAAAATCACATCGTCTTTAATCACAACAGCATTTTCTAAGCTCCCCCCCCGAATTAATCCCCTCTCCATTAAAGTTGTGATCTCTTCGTATAACGCAAAGGTACGGCAGGGAGCAATCTCTTCTTTAAAAATTTCTTCTGTCACGAGGAAAGAGAGATATTGAGACCGGATGACAGGAGTGAGAGGATAATGCAGAGTATAACTAATCCGGTATCTATCAGAGGGGAGGGCAACAAGATGGGTCTCTCCTTTAGAGAAAAAAACAGGCTGCTTTAATGAGAGAATAGGCTTAGTGTGGTTTTGCAAAGAGACTCCCACCTCATCAAGCATCTCGACAAAAATTTTGGAACTTCCGTCGCCGATAGGAGGCTCTGCATCAGTTACTTGCACTACAAGGTTGTCTATTGAAAAGGCCCTAAGGGCGGCCATAACATGCTCAACGGTATGCACTCTAACTTGACCTATTCCAATTGTAGTGCTACGAGAGGTATCTTGCACATAATCGATGGATGCAGGGATCGTAGGTTTCCCTTGAATATCCACTCGCTGAAAAACAATTCCTGTATTTTCGGGCGCAGGACAAAAACGGATGGAAACCTCTTTACCGGTGTGAATTCCAACTCCTGAATAGGAAATCGCATCTCCAACTGTTTTTTGCGGACGCGATTGATTCTCTTCCATAAGAAGCATTACCTTCAATAAATGCAGAAAAAAGATAACTTATTTTGGTTTTTAAATCAATATTCCCTCTTTACGTTTGCAAATATGGGAGTAGAACCGAGTATAAGGCTTAAGAAAAAAAGGATAACGATTCCAAAAGAGCCCATTAATAGGGGGGCATCCCCAATAGAAGTGTAGAGAGTTGGATAGTGGTAAAGAGGAACTTGGACGAAAAGGGCCGCCGCCGGAGCTCTCTCGCTATGAGTCTCAAAAGGGAGAAGGCCAAGAGTCCTGCCTAAACTGTCGATACCGCAAGTGACCCCAGTATTACAAGAGCGCAGCAGGGGAACTCCCCCCTCTACAGCTCGAAGGCGGCTATGCAAGTAATGGACCATTGGAAGGCGTGAGTGAGGGTACCAGACATCATTTGAGAGATTCACAAGAATATTTGCACCAAGAAGCCGATTTTCCCGCATTAAACTTCCCCAAGTCTCCTCATAGCAAATTGAAAATCCGATCTTTCCTTTTTTAGAAGGGTAGACCTTGGCCTCTTTGCCCGGGATGAATGAATCCTGAATCCCATATCTTTTTAAAAACCTCTTGCACCACTCAAAGGGGATATACTCTCCAAGAGGTACTAAAATTCTTTTTTCATAACGGGAAACTTGGGAAGAATGGGGAGGAAATAAAAAGGCTGCATTATAAGCCTCTCCCGTGGATTCGACATCTTCTAGGCCCATGATCACGTCGGCATCAAAAAAATTGGCAAGCGCTCTTGCAAAATAATGATTGCCAACCCCCTCGCCCTCCTCTTTAACAATGGGTAAAACAGTGCTCTCCTGAGCTCCTAAAATTTCAACAAAAGATCTTTTAATATCTTCCGGATAATAGAGTTCATTATAGGGGCCATAGGGAAGAGCTCCCTCTGAGAAGAGGATCAGATCGATTTTTTTTCCTCTCTCTTTTTGGAGTAGAAAAAGGATTTTTTGGATCTGTGCTAAGGGTGTGAGGGCGCCACCTCGATCCTCCCAACTTATAGGATATTTCTCTTCGGGTAAAATCGCCGTTTGTACAATAAGAGCCTGCAGAGTCTCCCCTGTAAAGGAATTAAATTGTTTTTCATGGAACTTTAAAAGACCAAATCCAAGAGCATAGGGTAGAGAGGCGGCGACAATCCAAATAATTAAATTTTTTAAAACGAGGCGATTATTAATCCATTTCAATGCCAAAAGATTTGTAAAAAAGATCCAGAAAGAGAGTCCAAACACTCCAAACAAAGAGGCACATTGCATCGAAGCGCTTGTTGCAGACAGCATCAATCCTATGGGGTTCCAGCTATCTCCAGAGAGGAACTTCAGGCGACTCCACTCCATAATTACCCAAAGTGAGCTGGCAGCGGCTATCCGAAAAAAATCGAGGGGTTTTTTGGATAAAACTAAGATAGAGACGCACCCGAACTGTAATCCAAGAGCGGCAGAAAAGAGGGGTAGAAAAACAAAAATTGGCCATCCGACATATTGATCGGATAAAAACCAGCTTAGCTGGACGGCCTGAACAGCAGCATACCAGGCGCTACAAAGCCAGAAGAGAGCACTTCTTTTCTGTAAGTGGAGAGCTGCTTTCCAAAATAGCGCGATTCCAATACTTCCACTTATTACACAAAGTGTTACACTCCAATCTGGCTGAGCAAAACCCACGATAACAAAAGAGACAAGAAGGCAAAAGAAAAATTGAAAAGAGGGTTTTTTAAGGGATGCAATGTAAGAAGTCATATTTATAGAGTTTATCTTTTTTATTGTTTATGTCACACTATAAGGATTATTTTTTACCTTAATAACTTAGAATGGAAAATCCTTTTCGTAAATTTCATACACTTCAAGCCCTCGAGGGACTCGATTTTAAAGTCCCTCTCGATCTCTACCTCAATCGTTACTTTCGATTGCATAAAGCTATAGGATCGAAAGATCGCAAAGTCATTGGGGATCTCATCTATGGGATTATGCGTTGGAAGGGACTCATCGACATTTATACCCCAGATGAGAAGACATGGGGCCGCCGACTTGCGACTTTCCTGCAGCTCGATCCGGAAGCGCATAGGTATGATCCGACACTCCCTATGCACGATCGATTAAGCTTTCCAGAGTCCCTCTTTTCTCTTCTTGCAGAGCAATATGGAGCGAAACAAGGAGGTGAACTCTGCCTGATCAGCAATACATCGGCAAAAACAACGATCCGGGTTAACACCCTCAAGACAACACGCGACTTTCTTTTCAAAAAGTGGGATCATCTCTACGATATCGCTCTCACCGCTTCCTCTCCTTATGGAATCACCTTTAACAAGAAGATTCCTCTTTTTCAGCTCGATGAATTTAAAAGGGGCTTTTTTGAAATCCAGGATGAGGGAAGTCAGCTGATTGGAGAACTCGTCGCTCCCAACCCTGGTGACCTCGTCATGGATTACTGCGGAGGTTCGGGAGGAAAAACCCTTGCTTTTGCCCATAAACTCGATAATAAGGGACAAATTTTTGTTCATGACATCAGGAGCGGAGCTCTTCTTGAGGCAAGAAAGCGTCTCAAACGAGCGGGAATCCAAAATGTTCAACTCCTTTTCCCAGACTCACCCAATCTAAAAAAACTCAAAAAAAAGATGGACTGGATCTTAGTCGACGCCCCCTGTACAGGCACAGGAACTTATAGACGTAACCCTGATATGAAGTGGCGATTTACCCTCCCCTTTTTAGCCCAATTTATTGCCGACCAAAGAGTGATTTTTGAAAGAGCGCTCTCTTTTCTTAAGCCCGGCGGAAAAATTGTCTATGCTACCTGCAGTATTTTGGAGGGTGAAAATGGAGCCCAAGTTGACCACTTTTTAAAAACCTACCCTCTTAAACTCATCACCCCTCCCCTCTCTCTGTTGCCCCAAATCGACGGGATGGATGGCTTCTTCGGCGCCCTCTTTGAAAAAACACATTAAAAGAGGGGGCGGCGGGAGCTTTTACGGGAGGAGCGGCGGCGCAAAGAGAGGATCACGAAGAGGATAAAAAAGCCTGAGGTGACAAAAAAAAGAGCCTTTTTTCTTTCTTTTATTAACTGAGCGAACCGGTAGCGCAAAGTAGGCTCTACTCTCTCTTTAGCAACAAGAAGAGTCTTTTTGATCTCTAATCCCTTATCGTCAAAGATTTTTGCAAAACCCACACTTGCCCCCTTCTCTATTGGCAAAGGGGGAATATTCCAAGAAATACGCGCTTTAACAGATTTTTTTTCAGAAGGGTAGAAATCGTAATAGAGTCCCTCCGGCAAAAAAGCTACAAGCTCTTTTTTTCCATGGGGAACTTTTCTTTTAAAGACCCCTTCTCCCGCAGAAAATAGATGCTGCCGCATCTTTTTTTCTGTAAAGGCTGCTTCAAAGAGGCGCACTGCATCATCAAATCTCTCCTGTATTGAGGGAGCAGCTAAAACAACGGCTATGAGAGTCCGTTCGGAATCTTCAGCTCCGGCAACAAGATTCTTCCCCGCTTGTGAAGTATAGCCTGTTTTAATTCCTATTGCTTTGGCATAAAACCTAGGACCCTTGCGTATAAGAGCATTGGTGTTCATAAGTTTTCGCTCATACTCAAAATTTGTCTTAGGAATAGTGTGGGTAGCTTTTGAAACGATCTCTCTAAACACAGGAATCTCCATCGCTTTTTGACTAATCAGAGCCATATCATAAGCAGAGGTCTGATGTTCAGGGTGGTAGAGTCCATGAGGATTGCAAAAATGGGTATTTAAACACCCTATTTGCTTCAGATACTTGTTTAATCCCTCCATAAATTCAGGAATCGAGCCCCCGATATTTTCTGCAACCACATTGGCGGCATCATTAGCGGATGCAATGAGCATTCCGCAGAGCAGCTCATAAAAACTTATCTCCTCTCCCCGCTTAATACTCATATGGGTTCCATCCGTTTCATTGAGATAGGCGGGAGCACGGAAGTTGGACTGACGCTTAGCCTGTGGGGTAATTGTTGCAATGGCATTTTGAGATGCTGTAAAGGTCGCATCTAGTTCTTTTCCCTTAAGAGTGAGTGCATAAAGAGCTGTAGCTATTTTTGTTGTGCTTGCAGGAAAGGTTTTCTGATTGGGATTTTTTTCATAGAGAATCGCCCCGTCTTTTGCGTTTATTAAAATTACATGATCTGAAGAGGTGGCAACATCTAAGGTCTTTGACCAAAGGGGAGAGAGAAAAATAAAAAGGAATAAAAATAGCGGAATGCCAGCCATAGACCCCAACGTTTATCTCTACCCACTATAGCAAAGCAAAGAACAATCGAAAACAACTTATCTGCCCCGAAGAAAGATTTTTAAACCCTTAATGCTCAATTCTCCTTCTTTTAGTGTTTAAAAAATTATTTGACAAACTTACGAAATACTAGATATACTTTAGAGAGGGCGGAGGCGAACCATTCATGATGAATCCAACTCAGATAGAAAGAGATTTTCAAGTCTATATCAAAGACTTTCGCTCCTTTGTGCCAGATGGAGTAATTGAAGTTGATCTTGCTCTTCTGCAAGATCTTGGACTTCTCTCACAGCTTGAAAAACTGGATGAGGAGGAGGCCTCCTTCACACATAGCTTTTATGTTGTGGAATCAAATGAGAAGCTCACTCTTTTCAACCAGAAATTTGTAGTCTGGATTGTTCCAAAAGTTGTTGATCATAACCCTATGACCTACACGATGGTTGCTTTGAACTCGCTTGCAAATACCCACCTTGAGATGGTCTTTGCCACAAGCGGAGTTTATAACCATTCGGGCCTTGTCTTGCGGATTTTAGAGAAGTTTTTGGTCCAAATCGAAGAGAATCAGAAAGAGATCGACGAGATCGAAAATACTTAAGATAATTAACCACAGAGACCACAGAGAAAGGATTTTTGTTTATAAAAGTAATCTTCTTTGTTCGTCATTTGTGAAGTAAATACAAAATCTCTCTCTGTGGTAATTAATTACTGAATGGGGATTTATGGGCAATGGATGATGAGAGAGAGGACGTTTTCGTCGCACTCTCTTGAATAGCGCACCTCATCCATTAGCTTTTCAATCAAAAAGATGCCAAGCCCTCCGATTTTACGCTCATGAAGAGGTTTTTTGACTTCCGCATCTGCTTCTATCTGAAGAGGATTAAAAGGAATACCTCTATCGCGGAGGACAATCTCTATACTCTCTTCTTTCTGTTCAAAAGTGATGCAAATTTTTCCGAGGGAATGGGGGTAGGCATAAGAAATAATATTCACAATGGCCTCTTCAGAGGCAAGTTCAACTTTGTTGATGCTTTTTTTGGCCAACCCAAAGCGGATGCAGTTCTCCTTAATAAAGGACAACATCTCCGGGAGAGATTCAAGTCTAGCGGCAAATTCCATCAAATAAAATTTAATTGACTATAAGAAAATACTACCAACTATGAATAACGTAGTCTACTATCTTTTGAGCTAGCCTCTCATAAAGAGATTGCATAGCAGCATCAATAGCGAGAGGATGCATCTCTAACTGACCGAGAGCAAATTCATGATCTTCAAATGTTGCAAGGTCGGGCTCAAAATCGAAGTCAAGGAAAGAATCAATTTCACAGGGACCTAGAAGACAAGCTCCTGTTGCAGCTTCTCTGACTGTCACTTTGGCTGAAATAGAGAGCCTTCCCTCATGAGATACAACCTTTTTTGTAAGCTCTTCATCTTCATTGCGCGCATAGATATAACCAATATTTTCATCATCAGGTTCAAAAAGGCATACATCAAGAATAAGCTCCCCATTGCAATTGGAAAGACAGAGGGTTCCTGTTTCAGAAAATCGCCGAATAAGCTCAGCAGAGAAAAAACCATCATCATCCCCTGCGACGTAGGGGATTGTAATAGATTGATATTCAGCAATGAGCTCACCCTTGCCAAAGCGGTATCCACACCCAGATAGAAGGAGGATTATTAGAGAAAAAAGAAGACTAACTTTTTTCACTTTTTTTCTGTCGATAATTGCGCCATTTATGGAAATATTCATTAATGCCAATCAATTTTTCTTCTGCATTCTTGGCTGATTGGGTAAGAGGATAACGGGCAATCGCATCATTGTAATAGATGGACGCGGCATGGAATTTCTTCTTCCTCTCGTAGAATCTTCCCGTCTCAAATAGACTTCGGCTGTAAACTTCTTGCATCTCAAGAAGATTCTTCTCTGCAATCTCCACTTGAGTGTCACCTGGAAAACTCTTTTTCATCTTCTCTATATTAAGCTGAGCAAGAGCTAGGTAGTCGGGATTTTGCGACTCTAGGCGACTCTCCTCTAAATAAATTTTCGAAATTAGAATAAAAGCTTTAGCCCCCAAAGGATGTTTGGGGAATCTTCGAGTGAGAGTTTTTAATGCATCGATACTCTCCTGATATTCTCTTTTTTTTCGGAGCAATTTGGATTTTCCATAGAGCGCCTTTGCAGCGAGTTCATTGCCGGGCATTGCAACAATTGCTTCATCATAAAGAGCTAGGGCAGATCCCCTGCTTGGGAGAATTTTAGGCAGTTTCTCCACTCCAAAGATATGCCTGAAGGCACCCTTCCGATAGGCTTCGGCAATCAGATATTTATACTCAAAGACTTTTTCAAAATAGCGTAGTTGACCAGAGAGTCCTAAATAGAGAGAAAAATTGCGGTCAGCAAGATCATACTCCTTTAAATTGAAATAACAGACACCCGCATAATAGAGAGAATCGGAGTAGAATGGTGATTCGTAAAAATGGTAGATGATTGTTAGAAAATCATTGAGGGCAGGTGCATAGGCCTCTTCAAGAAGGTTTGAGCAGGCAAGGTCATAATGTTCTTGGACAGAAAACTTAGGGGCATAGCGCTCATCGGACCATTTTCCCTGGATGAGTGTAAATGCTCCAAAAAGAGGCGTTGTTAGAAAAAAGAGAAAAAATAAAAAAGAGGAACCTCTTTTGATAAACATAAAAATCCTTAATTTCGCAAATGATCATACCTTGGCGATTAAGTTCCTGTCAACCTGGGGAAAGCAAAGAACTAACGTGCATCTTTTACTCTCTTCATTTAATGTCATCCATAGGTAAATAGTAGGTATTTTATGCGTTTTATCCTCTTTCTGATTTTTCTTGGGGCTTGTGTATACGGCGGTTACTGGTCTTGGAAAAATGTCCCCCAAGTCAAAAAATTTGTGAATGAAAAAATCACCAGGGGAGAATTTCCTACCCTGGAGATCCGTTATACTCCCCAGCAAATTATGGAACTTCATAAAGGCGAGCTTCTGAAAGGAAAGGGGTACTCATTTTTAGAACCTAAACTTTCTTTCTATCCCTGCCTCCTCATGGAGACAAAGTATAGCAAAGATCACCATACAACAACGGAGGGGGTGCTTTTATGGGGCCTTTCCGATGGGGAGATGATCACAGATGCAAGCAGCTGGAATAAAACGCATGGATTTCAAGATTGCCTTGTAACAGGCGCCAATAAAAGTGATTTCAATATTATCCGCGCCCTAGTGAAAGGAGGGGGTTCTCTTGATCGGGATCAGATCTACCGGACCTTTAATGTGGAGAGCGAAACAATTGATAGCTGGATTGAGAGCTGCTCCAAGAAAAAACTCATTGTTCTTAGTGGAAACCTCTATCGCCTCCATTTTGCTAATCCAAAACTGGAGACAGAACCTAAAACTCTTTTTAATGAGCGCATTGTGACACAAACAGCTAGCAATGCCATCAAAGTGAAGGAACGCTATACCCCCTCTCAAATTAAAAAATTAACAAGAATCGCCTTCGGCAAAGACTTTGCAATACGCAGTATGAGCGAAGTCTTCCTGCCCGTATATAATATTGCTATTCTTAACCCTGATGGCTCCCAGCTCACCACCTCTTGGAATGCCCTCAACGGCAAACGCATGGACTCCCATTAACAAATTCATTCTGAATCTCAAAAATCAGGGTAAATCCCTGATTTTGAGCGAATGAATACTGAAGTTTGGAAGTTAATCCTTATTCCTGTTTTGCAGTCTCTTTCTCTTTTCCCTTGGGATCTTCTGAGGGTTCTTCGGTGATGATCTTGGGAGGAGAGCAGGTTTGGGCAAGTTTTACTGATCCGTAGGTTGTTAGGGAGAGGGCGCCGAGAGCGCCGAGGGCTCCAGGACCAAGAAGTCCATAGGATAAAAGCGGAGGGATGTACAAACTGAGGGTATGCATAAAGAAGGGAGCGCCCGCTTGTGTGCCTAGAAGAGAAATGCCTCCAAGGGCTCCCCCACCTATTAAAAGTCCAAGCAGAGTAATAAGAGTCAGCGCAACAGCTGCAACTTTCACTCCCTGCCAAACATTAGTAGGAGGAGCCTTCTGGGGCTCTAGGGCAGCGGGAGACTTATGGGCATTGGATGTTAAGATAATAGCTTCTTTAACGCGGTTTGATATCCTCCACGGAAAAAGACCATCAATTGTCCCCGAACAGATACGAGCAAAATTTGCTGGTAAGGGTTCAGCCTCATTGGATTGCTTCAACGAAGTTTTTAAGTCTCCTGCCCAGTTAAAGTTTACAACTAGAATTTGCCGATCAACGTTATGAGGAACAGTCTCAAAACTACCATCATTTAAAATTCTAGCTCCACCCAAGCCACATCTATTAAAAATTACTGTATCTAAATACATTTTTTTGATTCCAGAGCGTGAAAGCTTCCAAATCAACTCAGGTTTATATTCCCAAGGCATCTGTGTTGTAACTTGAAACCTCTCCTTCTCACCCTTCTTACTCTCCTCCCACATCTCTTTTTCCTCTGCATCGGAACGAATGAGGAGGGAGGTGACAATAAAGGTGATGGCTACAATTGCAGGAATGATCAGTGTGAAAAAGGAGATAATGCGAGGGACAGTGAGCCACCAGGGAGCTTTATATCCCCCCTCAACTGCAGGGCGGTGGCCAAAAAAATAGTTTTCGCAAGCATCATTAAGGGTAATATTGAAATCCCTATAAGTGGCAAAAGGTGAAAAATTTGCTTGATGTTGAAGAGGTGTAAACATACCATCCTTTGAACTTTATGAATAAAATTTTATCACAGTTCTAAATGAATGTAAACAAATGGTTAATATAATAAAAATATTTAAAAAATGAGAAAAAGGGATATCGTGAGTTTTTTGCAAGATTTTGATGCAAATTTACATACACTCAATTATAATTGATGTATACTGCAAGAGAATCTTGCAAAAGAGATATGTATGAAAACAGCAATAGGTCAGAGAATAAAGGCAGAGAGAGAGCGGAAAAAGATCTCTCAGCAAAAGCTCGCCACCGCTCTTGGATGGAATCATCATCAAATCGTGAGCGATGTCGAGCAGGGGAAGCGGGAAATTAAGGCTTGGGAACTCTATGAAATTGCAAAATTTTTGCATGTCGATATTGATCTCTTAATAGGCAGCAAAGAACCTCAACAACAGCCTTATGTTCTTTGGCGTCAAAAACCGAGTCACAATGAAAAGATTCTCGAAGCTCGCTTCATCAATGAATGTAATAATTATCTCTGGATTGAGGAAGCAATATCGAATCCTACAGCATCTTCTACTCTGATTGTAGAAAAGTTATCAATTAAACAGATTGATCTTGCCAACTTTACTTTAGAGCACGCCTATCAATTAGCAGAAAGTATCAGACAATGCATGGCTTTAGGAGAGTTCCCCACAGCGCAGCTTTTGGGAGTATTGGAGGATCGATATGACATTAAATTTATTGTACTTAATGATGAAATGGAATTCTCTGCTGCTTGTTCGCGATCAGAAAGAGGATGTTTTATTCTCATTAATGGCCGCCATCCAGAAGTGAGGCAATATTTCAGCATAGCCCATGAGTTATTTCATCTGATTACTTGGGAGCCGGAAATGCTCAAACTTGTGGATAGCAGTCAAAAATATCATGAGAAAAATGAGCAGCTGGCTAACGCTTTTGCTGCGGGGCTGCTCATTCCTAGAGAAAAGCTGGAAATTGAGGCTGCAAAAATTTGCACGAATAAATCAATGGCTCCTTCTGATGTGATCGCTTTAACAGAGCAATTTCAAGTTTCCAAAGAGGCCATGCTTTACAGAATGCTCAATGTGGGCCTAATTTCACACAAACAACTTACTGAAATAAATGATGCTCTACAAACTGTCTCAACGGTAAAAATTTCCAATAAAACAATTGCTCATTTTTTAAGAAGTAAGTATGTACGCCTTGTGTATCTTGGCTTAGAGCGTGTTAAAATTTCTAGAGCAAAGGCTGCGAAGCTTCTTGATGTCGATTTATGTGATCTATCAGACCTCTTCAACGAATATGGTTTTACTGAAGTAAATGCAGTCTAAACTGAAACAAAAAATTATTTTTGATGCCAACGTAATCATTTGTTTACACAAGTTTTCTTTGCGGAAACAAGTTACACATAGTTGTAATGCAGCCATTACTCCCATCATCAAACATGAAGCTCGCTTCTACAGAGACGAGCAGGGTGTCAAAAAACCTATAGAATTGAGTCAGGACATTGAATCAAAAAAAGTGGAAGAAATTCCTGTCTCACTAAAGGATTTCTCCTGCTTAGATGACATTCTCAATAATTTTTTTCTTAAATCAATTGATGATGGCGAAAGAGAAGCAATTGCTTTTCTATATAATACCAGACAAAGCAATGAATATCTTTTTTGCACGGCAGATATGCATGCGATCAAATGTCTCGGCGTTTTAGGACTTAAGTTTCACGGTATCTCACTTCAAGAATTATTTGAAAAACTTGTCATCAAATCAAATCCTCTAGGCAATTCGATACATGCACACTCTAAAGAGCTTTTTGGAAGAATGGTCAATGAGGGTTTTCAAGAGTCGCTTTTGCACAGAAAAAAATAGACTGACGGAATCAGACAGTCTCAGAGGTCTCTTTCTCTTTTCCCTTGGGGTCTTCTGAGAGTTCTTCGGTGATAGGCTTGGGAGGAAAGCAGGTTTGGGCAAGCTTTACTGATCCGTAAGTTGTTAGGGAGAGGGCGCCGAGGGTGCCAAGAGCTCCAGGACAAAGAAGTCCATAGGATAAAAGCGGAGGGATGTACAAACTGAGGGTATGCATAAAGAAGGGAGCGCCCGCTTGTGTGCCTAAAAGAGAAATGCCTCCAAGAGCTCCCCCACCTATTAAAAGTCCAAGCAGAGTAATAAGAGTCAGCGCAACAGCAGCAACTTTCACTCCCTGCCAAACATTAGTAGGAGGAGCCTTCTGGGGCTCTAGGGCAGTGGGAGACTTATGGGCATTGGATGTTAAGATAATAGCTTCTTTAACGCGGTTTGATATCCTCCAAGGAAAAAAACCATCGATTGTCCCCGAACAGATACGAGCAAAATTATCAGGTAGAGGTTCAACATCAATCATTCCCTTCAGAAATGCTTTTAAGTCTCCTTTCCGATTATGGTGTACAATTAGTATTTGTTCACCTTCACTATGAGGAATCCCAGTGAAATGTCCATCTCCTAAAATTCTGCCACATCTATTAAAAATTACTGTATTTAAATGCACTTCTTTGATTCCAGAACGTGACAATCTTGAAATCCACTCTGGATTTACGCTCCGGTAGTCTGCAGCAATTTGATTTTTTTTATCCCACATCTCTTTTTCCTTTGCATCGGGTCGAATGAGGAGGGAGGTGACAATAAAGGTAATAGCTACAATTGCGGGAATGATTAGTGTGAAAAAGGAGATAATGCGAGGGACAGTGAGCCACCAGGGAGCTTTATATCCCCCCTCAACTGCAGGGCGGTGGCCAAAAAAATAGTTTTCGCAAGCATCATTAAGGGTAATATTGAAATCCCTATA
>JABDDZ010000006.1:18844-46425 GCA_013287335.1 Chlamydiota bacterium
CACCAGGGAGCTTTATATCCCCCCTCAACTGCAGGGCGGTGGCCAAAAAAATAGTTTTCGCAAGCATCATTAAGGGTAATATTGAAATCCCTATAGGTGGCAAAAGATGAAAAATTTTCTTGATGTTGAAGAGGTGTAAACATAAAATCCTTTGAATTTTATTCTATATGTAAAGAAATTATTAATATTTTATCAGATTTATTAAATACAAACAATCGTAATGTATAATCGGTGATTTAAATAACTAAGGCTTAAACATGATGGTATTTAATTTTTTTAACTCTTTTATGTATGGAGATGTAATTAGAGACGATGAAAACAGATCTGATTGGAAGGAAGATACGTTAAATACAATCCACACTCAGAGAGAAAAAGTCGAAACTTACGTCAGGATTAATTGGAGGCAATTTTCTCTTCCCTTCCACATGCAAAGAGCCCATTTTGTTGGAGATGAAGGTTTAATACGACAAATCCTTCGTCAAAATCGGAATGATCAAAGATTTTCTTTTGGATCGGAGTTTGATGGTTTAGGAGTAGGCAATATGCTTACTTGCCCTTTCAAAGAGCATGCCCGTCTTCGTAAGCCCCTTGGGGCTTTTTTAAAAACATCGAATGTTAAAAAAGAGATGGCAAAAGAAATTGCTACAACAATTATTTCCTTATTATCTTTCCGGAATGACCTTTGTCTTGACTACGATCATATTGTTTTTATGGTTATTGTTCATTGTGTATTAGGTTTTGATTGTTCTCAAGCAGACATGGAAGAACTTTATCAATATTATCAACTACTCAATGGGAATAGTATAAAAACTTTTTTTTCAATTCGACTGAGAGAGCAGGGTTGTTATCGGCAAGGCAAAGCGATTGACCTTTTAAAACAAGCAGAACAAAAGAAGGAAATGAGTGAAGAAGAGGTCATAAGTAGCATTGCTACTATTTTTATTGGAGGAATCCATACAACAAGTAGTTTTGTTGCTCTTTGGTTAGATGAAATGGCTGCTTGCCCTGATGTTAGGGAAAAAATTCTGGAAGAATGGAACGCTTTTTTGAAAGAAAAAGAGAATAGTCGCCCTCTGGATTCTCTTGATGACCTCGTTGACACACTTTCATCATTTGTATCAAACTCTCAATGGCTAGAAGCGTGTTTTCTTGAAGGAGTGCGGCACCATCCTGTGGTTCCTGCTATTAAAAGAACTGCAGATGAAAAACAGGAAATCGAAGGAGTTGTTATTGCCAAAGGAGATGAAGTCTATCTTAATGTTTACAAATGCCATCATGATGAGGAGATCTGGGAAAGCCCCTATACATTTAATCCCCAAAGATTTATTGATGAACCTGCATTAAGGTCTCATCTGCTTCCCTTCAGTATTGGAGCCCAACAGTGTATTGGAAAAGATCTTGCTCAAACTGAATCAAAATTATTGCTTGCTATTCTTATTATTTTCTACGAATGGGAAAAGAAAAAAGAAAAGTCCCTTTCCCTGAATTATCAATCTTTTATAGTAAGGCCAGTAGACCTTTCTTACATCCTATCTTTTGAATTTTTAACTTGGGAAAATTTTGCAGCATTTGAAAAAAAAGCAGGTGAACAACTTAATATGCATGCAATTCCAGCATCAAAACTGGAAAATCCTATTCCAAAAGAATATGCAATACACCAGATACCAAGCATTAACCTCGACCCCTTAGAATCACTACCTCTTTTCAACAAAGGAGGGCATTCGATGGAAAAGTGGTTAATAAATAACTCAGTGCTGATGAAAAATATGGTCAATCAAATCAATTTTAATATCGAAGAAAAAATACAGTCCATCATCGAATCTCAGATGGACTCTATAAAAACAGATATTCTGAAAAAGTTCGATTTATACCTTAAAGAGAAAAAGAATCATTTTCACGACTAAGAACTCACACGGTTAATTGCTGGCTAGGTCGAAGCCGAGGGCAGAGAGCTCTGTTTTGAGGGTAGGGCTAAGAGAGATGCCTTTAGTCTCTGTGAAACGAAGCTCAGAGAAGGGCCTCTCGCCTATAGTGAAGATAATTTTAATCTTCTCTTTGCCATGATGGGTAGTAAAGAGCTCTTTTAGCTTCATAATCTGGGTGAGCCGTACAACGTTAAGGTCGATTTTTAAATGGTGCAGGGTCTCTTTTTTGGGAGGCGATTGAGGGGCCTCCGTAGCTTTAGGGGTAGGAGGGGTAAAACGGGAGGCCTGAATTTTTGCCCGGTCAAAGGCCTTGTCGCATTCTTCTATCATCTCTTCACTTATTTGGGTTAAATCTCCCAGCCATCGACACTGAAGACGGATCTGCTCATCCCGTTTCTCCACCTGAAGAATAGCATAAAGGAGCTGGTTTTCATTGAGCAGAGGCCCTTTCTGCTCAAAAAGTTCGGGCCAAATCGGTAACTCGTACGACTCAATCCCATCGCTAATCATCAAAATTGCAAATTTCTTTCCGCTCTTTTGAGAGATGCGTGTTTTAATCGACTCAATAATAAAGCTTGCCCGTATCACAAGAGGAAGCGGCAGTTTATCGATTTTGTCAAGACTGACACAAGAGAGGCGCCCCAGAATCTGTTTATAATCATCCATGGGGTGTCCTGTCAAGAAAAAGCCGAGAAGCTCCTTCTCTTTTTTTAACCATTCCGCTTTCGGGCGGGGGCGTACGACTTTTGGAGGCTGAGTAAACTGTTTGTGCTTATCCTCCCCCATCATAGAGAAAAAAGTTCTAATGCCAAGAGATGCCTCTTTCTGCTCCTGACCTGCGGCCTCATACATCATTTCAATGCTTAGCAGCATCTCATCGCGCGACCAGCTTGTAAAATCAAAAGAGCCCGCCTCAACAAGGACTTCTATCACTTTTTTGCCAACCCGCTTGAGGTCGATCCTTTTAAAAAAATCATAAAAGTTTTTAAAGGGCCCCCTCGCCTGTCTCTCCTCTATGATTGCAATAACAGCCCCCTCCCCCACTCCCTTAATGCCATTCATGGCAAAGCGGATCCCATGCGCTGTTGCTGTAAATTCTCTCCCCGCCTCATTGACATCGGGTGGAAGAATCAGAATATCCATCGCTTGGCATTCACGAATGAACTTAGCCACCTTGGAGATATCGTCCGAATCGCACGTCATGAGAGCGGCCATCCACTCTTTGGGGAAATTGGCTTTAAAATAGGCTGTTGCATAGGTGAGATAGCCGTAGGCCGCCGCGTGCGACTTGTTAAAGCCATAGGAGGCAAACTTCTCCATCTTATCAAAAATTTCTGTCGCAAGAGCGTCAGGGATTTCATTTTGAAGAGCTCCTCTTCGAAATTTCTCCCGTTCTTTGGCCATCTGGGCAGCATCCTTTTTCCCCATAGCCTTGCGCAGCACATCACCCTCGCCAAGAGAGTAGTTTGCAAGACGGCTTGCAATCTGCATCACCTGCTCTTGATAGACCATAATTCCATAGGTCTCTGCTAAAATGGATTCAAGCCAAGGGTGGTCATACTCAATGGCCTCTTTTCCATGCTTTCTAGCAACAAAACTGGGTATCATCTCCATCGGCCCAGGTCGATAGAGAGCGCCTATTGCTATAATCTCTTCAAATTTATCGGGATGTAACTGACGCGCTAACTCCTGCATCCCACCGGACTCCATCTGGAAGATCCCCAATGTCCTCCCCTCTTGCAACAGACGGTAGGCCTTTTCATCTTCAAGAGAGAGATTCACCCAATCGATATCTATCCCTCTAGCGGCTTTGATTGCATCGACACAAATTTTAAAACCTGTCAAGGTCTTTAAGCCCAAAAAATCTATTTTAAGCATCCCGACAGCTTCGACTGGCTTCATGGAAAATTGTGTAGCGAGCATATCCGAATCCTTGGCAAGGCAGACCGGAATATGTTCCATAAGAGGCTCACCTGAGATGATGACCCCAGCCGCATGGATGCCGGTATTGCGGATCGACCCCTCCAAACGCCTGCCAAGATCAATAATCTTCTTGCCCTCTTCGTCAGAAGTTGCAAAGTGATGCAACTCCGCATCGATTTCAAGGGCTTTTTCCAGAGTCATATTGGGATCTTCAGGAACAAGGGAGGCAATCGTATTCACCTTGGCAAGAGGGACTGAAAGGACGCGTCCCACATCACGAATGACCATTTTGGCTTTCATCGTTCCAAAAGTGATGATCTGGGCGACATTTTCCTTCCCATACTTACTGATTGTATAGTCAATCACCTCATGACGCCTATCCATGCAAATATCCACATCGATATCAGGATAGGAGATCCTTTCCGGATTGATAAATCGCTCAAAAAAGAGGTGGAAGCGGAGAGGTTCAATATCTGTGACACCGATGAGGTAGAGGATGATCGATCCGGCTCCCGATCCACGGCCCGGCCCGACAGGAATTCCTCGGCTCTTGGCCCAATTGATAAAATCCCAAACAATCAGAAGATAGTCGCACATCCCTTGAGAAGAGATAATAATAGCCAGCTCATGCTCAAGACGTTCACGCACAACATTCCCGGGATCGCTGTCAGGATACTTCTCGCCTACCTTATCCAATCTCTCCTGTGTATAACGTTTTTTAATCCCCTGCTCGCAGAGATCTTTAAGGTAATTTTCTGCAGCAGCGCTCCTCTTTTCTGCTGTTGTTTCGGGGCCAATTGTGGGAGGAGAGTAGACTGGATAGTGCTTGGAGGTAAAATCCAAAGCTAGATTGCATTTTTGAGCAATTTCAAGGGTGTTTGAAATAGCTAGGGGGAGATCGATGAAGAGCTCCTGCATCTGCTCCGGAGTTTTGAAATAGCACTCATGGGTTGAATAGACTCGCCGTTTGGGATTGGGAACTCTAAATTTATTATTCCCATGGCTATCTTTTTCCCAGATCTCGCAGGGCTCGCCCGTTGCAATGTTAAGTAAAATTTCATGCGCTTTCCAATCAGAGGCTTCAATATAGTGGGTGTCATTTGTCGCAACATATTTAATGTCTAACTTTTCGCTTAGCTTGATAAGCCGGTTATTGATCTTCTCCTGGTTTGCAATGTATTCATGGTACTGGCTTAGAAGCCAGGACTCCTCAAATTGGGCAAGCTTTTGCGGCTCCATTGTATGTCTTTGCAATTCAAAATAGTAGTCATCCCCAAAGAGATCTTTATACCAGAGAGCAACCTCTTCAAGCTCATTTTCGCTTGAATGGAGAGCCATTTGCGCAACCTCGCTACTCATGCATGCAGAGAGACATATGAGGCCCTCCGAATATTTTTTTAAAAGCTCCTTGTCAACACGGGGGTGATAGTAAAAACCTTCTAGAAAACCGAGAGAGGAGAGCCTGCACAAGTTGCGATACCCCGACTCATCTTTTGCCAGGAGAATTAAATGGTAAGCAGCTTTGTTAAAAGGCCCACTTTTTTTTCGTTCAAGTCGGGAGAGAGGTGCAACATAGAGTTCGCAGCCGATGATCGGCTTGACTAGCATTTCTTTGCACTCTTTGTAGAAATCCACAGCACCATACATGTTGCCATGGTCAGTCAAAGCGACAGCCGGCATTTTACATTCGGCAGCCTTCCCCGCAATGGCTTTAACAGAGGCAGAAGCATCTAAAATGGAATACTGGGAGTGCAAATGGAGGGGAATCCACATAGAACCTTTTATAGTCGATTATAAGATTATGCAGGAGTAGCTTCTTCGTCGGCTGGGATCTCTTCTTCTACTCTTGCAACAGGTTTAGCGCCCCACATAGGCAAGAAGAGCAGAACGGTGATCAGGCAGCAAATGCCTAAGATAACAAAATATCCATACCATCCCCAATCTTGGGCGACCTTCCCAAGAGGATATCCGGCAGAGGCAGCGCCGAAATAGGCAAACCATCCGGCAAACCCGCTGGCTGTGCCTGCAGCTTTTTTATGGGATAATTCGGCTGCGGCCAAGCCGATCAGCATCTGAGGTCCAAAAAGAAAGAAGCCGATGACAAAAAAAGTTGTGGAATTAAGAAGGATGCTCATCGTTGGACAGAGCCATAAAAAGAGCATCGAAATGAGCATTCCAAGAGAGAAGATCGCATTCATAGGGCCGCGCTTGCCGCTGCTAATCTTATCTGAGAGCCAGCCAGCAGCGAGCATTCCAAATAAGCCGCCTACCTCAAAAAGAGCGACGCAAGCATTTGCCTTAATCATCGAATAGTTTTTAGTTTCAATTAAATAGAGGGCGCTCCAATCATTGATCGCCGTCCGAACGATATAGACAAAAAAGGAGGCCGCGGCCAGCATCCAGACCCATTTATTGGTCAAAACATAATCAAAAAGAATCTCTCTTGTTGTGAGCTCTTTTTCCTGTTTGTCTCTTTTTTTATCGCTTTCGGGATAGTCATTACGCCATTTTTCAATAGTAGGAAGGCCAAGAGATTGAGGAGTATCTCGCAGACGATTCATTAAAAAACATCCCATGATAATGCAAAGACCACCAGGGATAAACATTGCATAGCGCCAGCTTAAAAATGTTGCGCAGTAACCGACAACGATGGGGATTAAAAAGCCCCCAACATTATGAGATGTGCTCCACACACTCCACCATGTGCCCCGCTCCGATTGAGAATACCAGTGAGTTAAAAGGCGCGCACACGGAGGCCACCCCCATCCCTGGAACCATCCATTGATTCCCCAAAGAAGGGCAAACATGATAAGAGTAGAGGAGAACCCAAATATAATATTGGTAATTCCAGTGACAATAAGCCCAATAGCCATAAAGAAGCGGGGATTTGACTGATCAGACATCAAACCAGAAGCGAACTTGCTGATTCCATAGGTGATATATAGCATGCTTCCTAAAATTCCGAGATCGGCTTTATCAAAGCCTAGATCTCGCATTAAAGCAGGCATAGCAAATGTAAAGCTTTTACGTGTAAAATAATAAAAGACATAGCCGATAAACATCGCGTAGAAAATGCGGAAACGCCAATAACGATACTCTTTTCCTACAACCGTTTTATCATCGATTTCCTTGATGTGAGGTGCTGGCTTTAGGAAATTTAAGACAAAGTTCACCTTGCGTTCTCCAGATTCACATTTGATAACTTTGATAGCAAGGTTAGCAGGGATTTGGTAAAAATTCATCATATTTCTCTTCTTCAAATAAATAATAACCCCTCTTGTCAAAAATGAATTTTTTATTTCTATTTACGAAGAAGAAGAGCTATGGTAGAAAAATTGGATGCTTCGAGAAGAATTTTCATTTCCCCTTTCTGATGAAGAGCTTGATTCTTTTCTATTAGATTTAGATATCTCTCCCTCCTCTTCCAAGAAAGAGGCAACAATCACCAAAGCTTCCATCACATTAGAGGAACTTCTTGATAATGTTACAGATCTTACAACAACCCTTCCAGAAGAAGAGAAAGAGCCCTTCCTCGACCTCCCCTCAATTCCCTCCCTCTTTGTAACTATTTTGTATGACACGGAAGGGTTTCTCTCCTTTTCAAGACCTCAACCCAAAAGAAGATTCCTTTTAATCTACTCTCTTCTTTTAGGATTTTTCATAGGGTCCACTTTAATTTTTTTCTGGAGCTACCCCTTCAAATCTGCCGAAAAAGAGCAGGCCCTTCTCATAAAAGAGATCAGTGAACTCAAACAGTCGATCGAAAAGTTGCAAACCCAGCTATTACCCCCAGTTGACTTACCCGAGAATGAGGTCATAGAGATTCTTGAACCTCCCGACCCCCTCATGCCCCTCGTATCTACCGACATAGTCATCGAATAAGCTATCTAAATAATTAAACGCAAAGACGCAAAGGCCCAAAGGCGCAAAGAAAAAAAGGAAATAACAGGTAGGCCATGATGGACAGGATAAGGATAATGTCTTCTAATACAAAAAAAGTTTGTAGCAATATTATTATAAATCCATCCTGCCCATCATGGCCTACCTGTTTCTTTCTTCTTTTCTTTGCGCCTTTGGGCCTTTGCGTCTTTGCGTTTAATTTTTTGCTTATAAAGTAACTTTACTCTTTTCGCATGTTTCAATATTCTTATCTCTTTTGTTGGCTTTTGATTGAGATGAGTTACCAGATTGCTAAAGGTGTATTCGATATATTACCAGAAGATCCTGATCCTAAAGGAAACTGGCGATCTAGCTCCTATTGGCAACATGTAGAAAAAGTTATCCGTGAAATCTCAGAGGAATTTGGTTTTGAGGAAATTCGTACCCCCCTCTTTGAAAAGAGCGAACTCTTTACAAGAAGCATTGGCGCCACATCGGATATCGTAACAAAAGAGATGTATACCTTCCTCGATAAGGGAGGACGCTCTATGACCCTGCGTCCAGAAGGGACAGCCCCTGTGATGCGCTCTTTTATCGAAAAAAAACTCCACTTGCAAAAACCGGTCTCCAAGTTTTACTACCTTTTTCCCATGTTCCGTTATGAAAGGCAACAAGCGGGTAGATATCGGCAGCACCATCAATTTGGGGTGGAAGCCATTGGAATCGCCTCCCCCTATCAAGATGCCGAAGTGATCATCCTCCTATACTCTTTTCTTAAAAGGCTTGGCATTCAAGGCTTAACTCTCCATCTTAACTCTATTGGAGATGAGAGTTGCCGAGAGCTTTATCGTTTACAACTCCAAAATATCCTGCGTCCCCATCTTCAGGAGCTTAGCCCTGAAAGCGCCTTACGTTTCGAGAGCAATCCTCTCCGCATTCTAGATTCTAAAGACCCTAAAGATCAGCAATTTCTTACAAAAGTTCCCTCGATAATGGACTTTCTTGGCAAAGAGGAGCGCACCCATTTTGAAACCCTCTGCCATCTCTTATCTATCGAAGGAGTCCCTTTTCATATTAATCCTAAGCTTGTGCGCGGACTTGACTACTACAACCGCACTGTTTTTGAGGTGACCTCCAAAGAATTGGGCGCTCAAGATAGCTTAGGGGGCGGAGGGCGCTATGATAGCCTCATTGAAAGTTTAGGCGGCCCCTCCATTCCCTCTGTTGGATTTGGAGCAGGGCTTGAACGGATTATCCAAACCATGCTGGCCCAGCATGCTTTTCTCCCCTCCCCCTCACCCACAAAGCTTTATTTAATCCCACTTGGAGAGGAAGCTAAAGAAAAGTGCTTTGAGCTACTCTGCAATCTACGCGAAAAGCGGATACCCGCTCAGATGGATTTTTCGGATAAGAAACTTAAAAACGCGATGCGTATCGCCGATAGCATAAAGGCTCAATATGTTGCCATCATCGGAGAAGAAGAGCTCAAAAGCGGGCAGATTGTTCTTAAAGAGATGAAAACAGGACAAACAGAAACCCATTCGATCGATCAAATCACGGAGATTTTTAAACATGTCTAATTACCTTCGATCCCATACCTGTGGCCAGCTTTCGAAAGCTGATATCAATAAAAGTGTAACCCTTTCAGGATGGGTGCATAGGCGGAGAGACCATGGTGGATTGATTTTCATCGATTTGCGCGACCGCTTTGGCCTGACACAGCTTGTATTTAGACCAAGTGACCCTGAAATGCTAAATCAAGCCAATGCAATGCGCGCCGAATGGGTCATAACAGTTGCCGGGAAAGTCATCCCAAGAGCTGAAGGGATGATAAATCCAAAAATCCCGACAGGAGAGATTGAAATTGAAGTCGAAAAACTCACTATTCTCTCCAAATCTAAAACTCCCCCCTTTTCCATTTGCGATGAGATGCTTGAAGCAAATGAAGAGCTTCGGATGAAATACCGCTATCTCGACATCCGAAGAGGGCCTATTAGCAATAATCTTATAGTGCGTCATAAAGCGATGATGGCCATCCGTAAAACTCTTGACAGCCAAGGCTTTTTAGAGATCACTACCCCCATTTTGGGCAAATCCACACCCGAGGGGGCCCGCGACTACCTTGTTCCCTCAAGGATTTATATCGGAAGTTTTTATGCCCTTCCCCAATCTCCCCAGCTCTTTAAACAGCTTCTCATGATCGCAGGGATGGACCGTTATTTTCAGATCGCTACCTGCTTCCGCGATGAGGATTCAAGAGCTGATAGACAGCCGGAGTTCACTCAAATTGACATTGAAATCAGCTTCAGTACACCCCAACTATTCTTTCCAATCATTGAAGAGCTGATCTGCGCGATTTTCCAAGAGACATTGCAAGTAAAACTTAATAAGCCCTTTAGAAGGATCGCTCACAAAGATGCTATGGAGCGGTATGGAACGGACAAACCCGATTTGCGCTATGGTGCCGAGCTTGTAAGAATCGATGACATTGCAGCAAAATCCAACTTCTCCATCTTTTTAGAAGAGTTGAAAAGAGGGAATATCATTAAAGCTATCTGTGTAAAGGGGGGGGGCAGATCTCTCGCGCCGCCTCATTGAGGAATATACAGCTTTTGTGGGTAGATTTGAGGCTCGCGGTCTTGCCTGGATGAAAATAGAAGGTGGGGAAGCCAACTCGAATATCGTTAAATTTTTTAGCGAAGAGCAGATACATGAACTTATTGCACGTACTGGAGCTGCTGATGGCGATCTCATCTTTATGGTTGCAAATAGCGAAAAAATTGTGAACCAATCCATGGATCATTTAAGGAGAAAACTGGCGCAAGATCGCAATTGGATCCCGAAAGATACTTATGAACTTGCCTGGATTACTGATTTTCCTCTCTTTCAATGGGACAGCGATGCGGAAAAATATGAATGTGAACACCACCCCTTCACATCTCCTCATCCCGATGATATCCACCTTTTGGATTCCGATCCTCTTAAGGTTCGCTCCTCAAGCTATGATCTTGTCTTAAATGGTTATGAGCTGGGATCAGGTTCGCAGCGGATATTTGATTCAGAGCTTCAGAGAAAAATTTTTAACATCTTAAAATTATCTCAGGAACAGATAGAAAACCGTTTTGGCTTTTTTATCGAAGCTCTTCAATATGGAACTCCCCCCCACATGGGGATTGCTCTTGGATTAGATAGAATTCTTATGCTGATTGCGGATCGAGATACCATTAAGGATGTGATTGCCTTTCCCAAGACACAGAGAGCTTTTGATTTAATGCTTGAAGCCCCCTCTCCTGTCATGAAGGAACAGTTATCAGAATTAAAAATTCACATAGAAGCTGAATAGACATTTTAAAGAGGTAAATATGTCACGTATTTTTTATTTTTCTATTTTTTTCGCGGTGGTTTTTTCATCTCTTCAAGCAAATGAAGAGAAAGAGACACCTATGGATGTCGATACAATCTCAAGAGCTGTTGGCCATGTGATTGCAAGGCAATTTGAACAGCCCGGCTTTGCTTTTAACTTCGAAAAAGTGATTGAAGGGATGCATGAGGCGCATGCTGGTAAGGAATCTCCTATGACCGATGTGGAAATTGAACAAGTTCTTGCATCTATTCAAGAGAAGGTTTTTTTAAAGAGCTCCCAGGAAAATTTGGCAAAAGCCACTGCATTTCTAGAGAAGAATAAAACCAAAGAGGGAGTAGTGACTCTCGAAGAGAAGCTGCAATATGAGATTAAGCAAGTGGGTATTGGAGAAGAAGTTGCCCAAGGAACAACCCCTCTTATTCATTATAAAGGCACTCTTCTTGATGGAACGGTTTTTGGGAACTCTTATGATATTGGACAGCCGATTACTCTTCCCTTAAGTCAAACAATCCAGGGTTTTGCTAAAGGCATTACAGGGATGAGAGAGGGCGAAAAGAGAACTCTTTATATCCATCCTGATCTTGGGTATGGAGTTAATGGCCATCTTCCGCCTAATTCGCTTTTAATTTTCGAAGTCGAAGTTATGCAAGCTAACTTACGCCTCGAAGAACCCCTCGCCCAAGAATAGAGTTTAAGATACAAAATGGAAATTGTTTTGTATCAACCGGATATTCCTCAGAATGCAGGAAATATCGCCCGCACCTGTTCCGTCATAGGAGCGAAGCTCACTATGGTCGCTCCCTTAGGGTTTTCTCTGGCAGCGCGCCATTTAAAACGATCTGGCCTTGATTACTGGAATGATCTCACCCTCCAAGTCATTGACGATTTGGAGGGTTATCTCTTAGCAGAGAATCGCCCCTTCTATTTTTTCTCGAGCAAAGCCAAAAAAGAGTACACAGACCTTATCTACCCCCCAGATCCGATCTTGATTTTTGGATCGGAGAGCGCGGGGCTACCTGAAAAATATTGGGAGAAGTGGGAAGAGCGTTTTTTGAAAATTCCTATGAAACCTGGAGCCAGATGTCTAAATCTTGCAACCTCTGTTGGGATTGCAGTATATGAACCGATCCGACAAGAAAAGTTTTCTTAAACCGCTTCGTTGACAAGGTCTCGCAGAGTGTCAAGGTCTTTAAGACCAACAACCCTTTTGAAAAGCTTTCCCTCTTTGAAGAGAATAAGAGTAGGGATGGATGTCACTTCATATTTTTCAGAGGTATGCATCGCTTGATCGGTATCGATCTTCGCAACTGTTATTTTCCCCTGCATTTCTTCTGCAAGAGCTTCAACAACAGGAGTCAGCATCCGGCATGGACCACACCAATCAGCATAAAAATCGACAAGGACAACTCCATTAGAAATCTCTTTGTCAAATGTATCGTCTGTTAAATATTTTATTAAATCTGATCCACCCATAAATCCTCATCTAAGGTAAAAAATTTTCCAAAAAAATAACACAAAAACCTAAAAAAAGCAAGGAACCTAATGCAGGAAGAAAGAAGAGGTGTGAAAAAATTCCCAAAAGAACCTAATATATTCTCTCTTTTGCGGCCATGGCGGAATTGGTAGACGCGCTAGATTCAGGTTCTAGTCGAGGCAACTCGGTGGATGTTCGAGTCATCTTGGCCGCAATTTTATAGAAGAGGGCTATGTTTCCGGAATTTGACTACTCAACGGCCAAAAACGCCATCATTCTTGTAGCCAATGGGAGGATTGACAATTATCCACTTATCGCCTCGCTGATCCCAGAAAATTCTCCTCTTATAGCTGTTGATGGGGGGCTTTATCACTGCTATAGGATGAAGCTTACCCCTGATTATTTAATTGGAGATCTCGATTCGGTCTCTTTAGAGCTAATAGCTAAATTTCCAAATCTGGAAATCCACCGCACTCCCTTTCAAGAGCAGTTCGACCTGGAAAAGGCTATGCAGTTTTCAAAGGTAATAGAAGCTAAGCAAATCAGAGTTTTTGGGGCCTTAGGAGCAAGAATTGATCATACCTTGGCAAATATCCTCCTGCTCTCGCGCCACCCATGCAGGGTTTTTTTTGAAACTGAAAGGGAGATTCTCTTTGCTATTTCAAGGCAAGTTTCTCTCTCTGTCCAAATAGGACAGACACTCTCTCTTATTCCTCTTAATGGGCCGGTAGAGATTTCCACACAGGGTTTAAAGTGGAATCTTAGGGAATCTACATTAGACAAAGAGTTTATTGGACTCTCAAATATCTGTCTTGAGAAGAAGGTAGCAATTGACGTACAAAGAGGAAACTTATTGGTATGTCTGCAAAAAGATGAGAATCCAGACCAAGACAGGTAGCACTTTTGGAGCTACTCTTTTCATCATCGGAACCTGCGTTGGGATTGGGATTATTGGGATTCCTTTAGCATCAGGGGTGTCAGGGTTTATTCCTGCTCTTTTGATGAATCTGCTGATTGGGCTTTCCATGATGGCAACAGCCCTTCTTTATGCGGAAGTCATCCTGGCCCTGCCTGATGGTACAAACCTTTTAAGCGCAACGGAACAAACAATTGGCCCCCTTATCCGCTTTATTGTCGGATTTTGCCTGATCTTTCTCTATATCTCCTTTTTTACCTCCTACTTCTATGAAGCAGGGACGATGATCTCAGAATTTTTTAAGGAGAATTTTGAGATAAATATCCCCATTTATCTTGCGATTGCACTCACTGCCCTCTTTTTTGGTTTCTTTGTCTTTATGGGGTTTTGGTTCTCAAGCCGGTTGATTTTTATTCTGATTGGGGGCCTCATTCTAAGTTATCTTTTTCTGATCATCTCAGGGAGCGGAAAGCTTAAAGAGGATTTCTTACTAAGACAGAATTTGGTATTAATCGCTTTTTCAGCTCCCCTCATTTTTGTCACTTATGCTTTTGGAATCGTCATTCCTTCCCTTGTGACCTATGTTCAAAGAAATGCAAAAAAAATTCTCATTGCAATTGTTATCGGTGTGAGCCTTCCCCTTCTTCTTGCATGCATTTGGCAGGGGTTGATTATAGGTGTCCTGCCAGAAGAGACGCTTTGGGAGGCCTACGAGAGTGGAGACCCTCTTTCAGAGAGCTTTCTTCTTATAAAAAAAATTCCCTGGCTCAAGAAAGCTGCCACTTTCTTCGCCTTTTTCTCCATTGTCTCCTCTTTGCTTGGAAGCTCGCTTGGAATAGTAGATTTTTTTTTCGATGGGTTTTCAATTCCATTAGCAAAACGGGTTGGAAAAAAAAGAGCAGCCATTCTCCTCCTTGTCTATATACCCGCCTGCCTCTTTGCAATCATCAATCCCGAAATTTTTTTAAATATTTTGCAGTATGGCGCTGGACTTGGCGAGGCTATCATCAATGGCATTCTTCCCATTTGGCTGGCATGGATTATCCGCTATCGACAAAAAATTTCTTCGACAAGGCTGCTATTTGGTGGGAAACCCCTCCTTTTAACCCTCTTTTTCTTCATCATTTTTATAATCTATCTACAAGGGCTTGAAGGAGTTCGCCAATAGAAGAAGGTTGAGGTTGATAATAAATAATCTATTAAGATAATCTTTTGCCATAAATTAAGAAAAATGTTTCATGGCAACAAGAGTCGATAGTTCCTCCCCTTCAATCAATCCCGGGTCATTAAATAAAGAAGAAGCCTCTCTTTTGGACCGGATAGGGTTTGTCATTTTAGATGTATTGCGGATTTTGCAGCTATTCCTCGACTTCAAATTTAAATCTGCCTTCTGGATGCAGCAAAATTTCTCAAAACATGAAGGGGCCGCTGCTTTCCCCGGTCGATCCATTGATAGAGAAACCTTTCTCTCAAATAGAGATATGCTAGAGAAGCTCGAGCTGATGAGTGCGATCCAAAGTATCTCCGTTGACAAGGTCATTCAAGCAGCCCAACAATCGATACAAATTGGATCCTGTCATGGAGAGTGCCTCGCTCTTATAGGCCTTATAAAAGCCCATCCCCAATCAAAAGTCTCTTCTCTTCTCCCTACACTAAAGCAAAATGAAGATCAAGTTGCTTACTTTCAAACGATGGAGCTTTTTCGGAATCATTTTCTGGACAAGATAGCTCAATTCTCTTTGCAAGATGCATGTATCCAAGAGATGCAAAACGCAAGTAATAGAGAATTTTCCCATGAGGAACGGGTCGCTCTTATTAAGCAGCTCAAAACTGCCTCTTCTTGCAATAAAAGCAACGATGAAAATTCTCTTAATATCTTCCAGGCCCTTGAAATTTTCTGTAATATATTTCTTAACGCCAGGGAGACCGATCAGATTTTCAAAGAGTCTCTCGCTACTCCCGAATCTGGAGATATATACACGGTCAGACCCGCAGTTGAGACCCTCCAAAAGGCCGCAGAGAGTGACGAAACTCTGCTGCTTGTACGATGCTGGAAAGAGGATGCTCACACTGTTCTGCTCCGCATCAGCAAAAAAGCAGATGAATTCGTAATGTATGATTCCCACACTAGGGGTCTTTATAGCTTTTCCTCTGTCGATGAGCTACTTACACAAACAACGTTAGCACTTTCCGCACACGTGTCAGGGCTTGATGTTGGAGCCCAATGGCAAATTAAACCCTTCTCAATTTCTTGATATTAAGGAGCACTATTATGGTACTACAATCATGCACTGATAGTAAAAATTTTTCTTTCTTTTCACTCTTCCCCTGTTGTAATAAAAAAAAATCCCTGGATGGGCATAGCATCTCTTCTCAATCTCCTCAAGATTGCAGCGCTACCTCTTCAGGCTTTCTCGTCTGCTATTTTGCAGCTGTTGGCCTTGTCTTTATAGTAGGCTTAGGTCTTACCCTAAATGGTTTTCTCTTCTCGATAGCTACTATGGAGACTTTTGGTGAAATATTACTTGTCGGCTCTTTTGTGGCCCATTTCTTAACCTTTGCCGCCTGCGCCAGTATCGCCTTTGTCAAATAGTTTATCCCTAAGATAAGAACTACAAGAGAGATTACAGACTAGGGCTTTAGGAATTTTTGAATCACAAGAAATTTTTTCAGGGCGTTGCCCTGATTTTTTTACAAGTTTTGAACTCCAAAATTCCTCGTGATTTAAAAAATCCTAAAGCCCTAGTCTGTGGTCTCTCTTGTGATCTTAAAAGATCGCTATTGAGGATAATTATTTAATTGAGTTATGCTTCATCATCCCTAAAACTATAAGGGCACTTATGACCGCTTCTCTAATTCCACCTAATATCCGTAAAGAACTGCTTGAATTTTTAAAAAAGCAGCGCTCTCCGGAGCTTTTAACTGCCTATCTTTTTTTCCTAGAGAAAAAACTTAAGCTTAATCCTACTCTTTTTGTCCGAGATAAGCTCATCTTCTCTTCTGTAGAAAGTGCCATTACGCTTCTTGAAAAAGAAGGGAAGGTCTGGAGAGAAACTGAAATAAAAATCGGTATCGGCCCTCCAAGTGTGAATGAGCAAACAAAAAAGATTTATATCTGCCCTCATACCGGCAAAGTGTTTGGAGACAACACCCATCCAAATCCTCAGGATGCCATCTACGATTGGGTCTCTAAATGTCCGGAAAATACAGAGCGTATCGGCGGAGTCAAAGCAAAGAGATTTTTTGTCTCTGAGGATAAAGATGTGATCAGAAATTACATCAAGCCCCAAAGAGAACCGATATCTAAAATTGTCTACTCCTCTGCTGTCACAGGAAAACTCTTTAATTCCAAGGAAGCTGTCCTTAACGATTTTGTACAGAATTTCTTAAAACCCATGACCCTTGTCGAAGTGCAGAATCAGAACCGATACCAGATGCATGACTCCTTTTTAAATCTCATCGAAAAACAGTTGCAAGAAGATAAGATCGCAGCCTTTGTTGAAGAATTGGCAGATTACGAGGAATTTCTTCCTCTTGTGACTAAATGGGTAGAAAGTGAATAGCAACCAACAGGTTTGATGGCATGCTATTTCCCGAGATCGATCTTTTTTTCCATACTCGGAAAAGCATTAAGCGTACATTACATAACGATCAAGAAACAGTTGCTTTTGGGATGGAACTTGGGAAAAGAATCCCGCCGCGTACCCTCTTAGCTTTTTTTGGTGATCTGGGAAGTGGTAAAACGACCTTAATCAAGGGTATTGTTGAGGGATTCACCGGAGAAGAACAAGCTTGCGTAAATAGTCCCACTTTTGTAACTCTCAATATTTATTCAAAAAAAAATGATCAATTCATGAGCGTCTACCACTTTGATCTTTACAGATTATCTAACTACGAAGAGTTTGCTTATCAAGGATTTGAGGAGTATTTTGAGACAAGCGGCCTCTGCTGCATTGAATGGAGTGAGAAAATAGAAGGCTTTCTTCCCAAAAATCATATAAAAATTCATCTTAACCACATATTTTCTTCTCCACATATGCGAGAGATCATCATTAGAGATAATTAAAGATGGGACAGCTTAAAAACGAGGTCTTTATTTGTCTTGACTGTGAAATGACAGGACTCGACCTAGAGAATGATCGTATCATCGAAGTTGCAGCAGTGCGCTTTACCATAGATGAGATCCTGGAAACCTTTTCAACACTTGTCAATCCCGAATGCCCTATATCGAACGAAGCTCTGGAGATTCATAAAATCAGTCAGGAGATGGTTGCCAATGCTCCTAAAATTGAAGAGATTCTGCCCACTCTCTTCAAGATCATGGAACGCTACCCGATTGTTGGCCATGGAGTGGAATTTGATATCAAAATGATAAAAAAAGCAGCAGAGAGATTAAAGTTTAATACAATCATTGGAAATTCCATTGTAATAGATACCCTACGCCTTGCAAGACATTATGGAGATTCTCCCAGCAATTCCCTTGAAACTTTAGCGAGACACTTCAATGTCTCTTTTGACGAGAGCCATCGGGCCCTTGCAGATGTCCAAGTCAATATCGAAGTCTTTAAACTGTTAATTCATAATCGTTTCTCAAATCTTGACCAAATTCTTAAGCTCCTCTCCTTTCCAATTAAGATGAAAACAATGCCTCTTGGCAAGCACAAAGGGCGCCTCTTTAACGAAATTCCCCTTCAATATCTCCAATGGGCCGCCAATATGGACTTTGATCAGGATCTCCTTTATTCTATTCGAACTGAACTGAAACGTCGAAAAAAGGGAGGGGGCTTTGGCGAAGCCGCCAATCCTTTTTCAGACTTAAAAGTGGATTGAACTCATGCAAATTATAAATGATGTAAAAGTCGGACTTGCTGAAATGCTCAAAGGCGGCGTGATAATGGATGTCACAAATGAGGTCCAGGCCAAAATTGCTGAAGATGCCGGAGCCTCTGCTGTCATGGCTTTAGAAAAAATCCCCGCCGATATACGCAAAGAGGGTGGGGTTGCAAGAGCATCAAGAGTAGAGGTGATTGAGGCGATTAAAAGAGCTGTCTCTATACCTGTAATGGCTAAATGTCGGATTGGCCATTTTGTTGAAGCGCAAATTCTTCAGGCGTTGGAGATCGACTTTATCGATGAGAGTGAAGTTCTCACTCCTGCCGATGAGGAATACCACATTGATAAACACCCCTTTCTCACTCCTTTTGTATGTGGAGCTAAAGATCTTGGAGAGGCTTTGCGCCGCATAGCAGAAGGCGCTTCGATGATTCGTACGAAGGGAGAGGCAGGTTCGGGCAATATTGTGGAAGCTGTTCGTCATATGAGAGCTCTCACGCGGGGCATTAAGCATCTCCAAACATGCAACAGACATGAGCTTCTAAAAGAAGCTAAACTGCTTGGCGCTCCCATTGATCTAGTGGCTTATGTGGCCGAAAAGGGAGCTCTGCCTGTGCCCAATTTCTCTGCCGGTGGAATTGCCACTCCGGCAGATGCTGCTTTAATGATGCAGCTTGGCGCTTCCGGTCTCTTTGTCGGTTCAGGAATTTTTAAATCTGCGGATCCTGAAAAACGGGCAAAAGCTATTGTCGCGGCCTCCACCTATTTTAATGATCCCGAAATGCTCGCTTCGATCTCTTCCGGACTTTTGGACGCGATGCCAGGATTGGATCTGGGGAGCCTCAAAGAAGAGGAGCGTCTTGCTAACCGGGGATGGTAATTGGTGTATTAGCACTTCAAGGGGCCTTTGAGGCTCACTGTAACTGCTTAAGAGCAATTGGGGTAGACCCATGTTATGTAAGAAAAAATGCCGATCTTGAAAAGTGTCTCGGATTAATTATCCCTGGTGGTGAGTCTACAGCGATGATGCACCTCATAGAAGCTGTGGGGATGAGAGCTGCCCTTCTCGATTTTGCTCAAGAAAGAGCCATTTGGGGCACATGCGCCGGCCTGATTTTACTTGCCAAAGTTGTTGAAAATGCATCGTTTACACCTTTAGGTCTTTTAAACATCAGGGTAAAGAGAAATGCCTATGGACGTCAAATCGCCTCTTTCTCCACCTCAATTACGATTCATCCAGACATTACTACCCCCGCTCTATTTATCCGCGCTCCCCAAATTACCGAGATTCTCTCTAAAGAGGTGGAAGTTCTAGCAACACATGCTGGAATGCCCGTCTTTGTTTCAGAGCAAAATCTTTTTGCAACAACCTTTCATCCAGAACTGACAGGGAACCTTTTCATCCACAACCTTTTTTTACAGAAAATCCAGGAGAAAGCCTATGTCTATGTCTAACACACCGGGAAAGAGTGTCTCTTCTACAGCCATTGAGGGAAATACCTACAAGATTTTTCCAAATGACCTTAACTCTAATGGTACTGTCTTTGGAGGCCTTGTGATGGGCTTTTTAGATAGGATAGCCCTTGTTGTCGCCGAGAGACATAGCGAGCATACTTGTGTGACAGCCTCTGTTGATGCTCTCCATTTTTTAGCCCCTGCAAAGACGGGTGATGTGCTGCTTTTTAAAGCTGCAATCAATAGGGCCTGGAAGACCTCAATGGAAATAGGTGTAAAAGTCATTGCCGAATCCCCTTTTACAAGAGAGCATAGACATGTCGTCTCTGCCTATTTCACATTTGTTGCTGTCGATGAAAATAATAAACCCATCTCTGTTCCACCTGTTCTTCCTGAAACCGAACATGAAAAGCAGCGCTTCATAGAAGCTGAAGTGCGCCGCAAAAAAAGGATAGAACATGCAAACGAAATCCGCCTTGGCCGCCAGAAATAATAACCACTGCCCAGGCTCGACCCCCATAGGATTTGGATAAAAAATTTAATCGTGCCCGTGCCCGTGCCCGCGTGCGTGCCCGATTCTGAATTAAGAGGTTAAAAGTAAAAATCCTAAAGTGGTTAATTGTGCGAAATGAGGTGGACTTCGGGGTTAAAGGCGTCGCGTCTAAAGAAAAGAGTCACGAAGAGAATGAGAAGCAGACCAAGGTTAACAAAGGCAAGAAGGTAGAAGCAGTCATCGAGAGCAAGAGCGGTAGCTTGGCGGTCTAAATAAAAATTGAGTTTCGCAAGTGCCGGATCTCCCACTATATTAAACTTTTGGGCTGCAGAGAAAAATTGACTTGTCTGATCGGAAAAAAGGGTAAGCTGGGATCCAAGTCTATCATGATAAAAGACCTGCCGCCGCAACCAGATTGTTGTGTAGATAGAAGCTCCTAGCCCACTAGATAGTGCCCTGGTAACTTGAAAAAGCCCAATGACATCTCTATTCCTCTTCTCAGAAAATGTGTGGTAGCATAAGCGAAAGAGGGGGGCTAAAAAAAAGGCTAATCCAAAACCGGCAATAACACGCGAAATGATAATCCTTCCAAAATCAATCTCCACATTAAAATACATCGTATGAAAGCAGGAGATTGCAAATAAGATAGTAGCAATGGCAAGAGGGATTCTTGTATCCATGCGCCCAATTTTTTTCCCAAGCAAAACCGTCGGGAGAAGACCTGCAATGGCCATATGTCCAAGCAAAACTCCAACCCAAATTGGTGTAAATTCTACATCTAAGCTAAGCCAAAGCCCTATAAGAATAACCATAGCAAAATAGGTAGAAAAGAGCCCTCCAAGCATGAAAAGGCCAAATGAAAAAATGGGTCTCCTAAGAAGCCTAAGCTCTAATATTGGATAGGGAAAGTTAAGATCCCAGAGAATAAAGAAGATAAGACTTACCCCCCCTATACATAAAAGGGTAATGAAAAGAGGAGAACGAAACCAATCCAACTCCTGACCGGTAATAATTGAAGCGCCTAAACAAAAAATTCCAAGGGAGTAAAAGAAAAAACCAACTCCATCAAAGGGTGTTTTTTTAAACTCCCTCTCATACCCTCTTAGCTGATAGACAAGGTAGCAAGCCGTAAGCAGGATAAGAGGGATATTAATATAAAAGATATTGCGCCAATCGTATTCATAGGCAATCGTCCCTCCCCAGGTAGCTCCAATGACAGGCCCGAGCGTAAAAATCGTGACAAACACAACTGTTAAACCCTCCTTTTTTTCTTTGGGGGCAAGCGAGAAGAGAAGAGTGTTAACAAGTGAGTATAAGGGACCTGTGGAAACGCCTAGTAAAAATCTGGCTGCGACAAATAAGGGAAAATTGGGAGCAGCACTGCAAAACGCCGACATCAATGCAAAGAGAAGCATGCAGATAAAAAGAAGGCGTACTACGCCCACTCTTTCTCCAAGAGGCTTTCCAAGAGGAACCCCTATGCCATTGCCTAAACTATAAAAAGTGATTGTATAAGTGACAATGTCATTGCTTCCCCCTAGATCTCCAACAATATAAATACCCCCCAAAAGAGTGAGAGTGTAATTAAAAATGACTAGAAAGAGGACAAAGAAAAGAGCGAAGAATAGTAAAGAGGGAGGTGGCTTTTTCATTTTTTCCATCAAAAGTTGGAGTGTAATTAAGAGGTGCCCCTTCAATTGTTGAGAGGAGCCGTTTTTCAAGCTTTTCAAGATCCAAATCTATCCAAAAGGGGATAGGTCCCTCAAAATAAAGGGGAGTTTCTGCAAAAGACTCCAGGGTTGGATCGAGATTTTCGCAGATAATTCTGGCGATCAACTCTTGGTTTCCCTCTTCCTCCTCATCAAAGATTTGCGTCTGATAAATCGGTGATCCAGCATTTGATGTAGGGACAAGGCACCCTCCTGTCTCATGAAGGTTCACTCTTGCTTCCATAGACAGGCCGATACGAAGAGGGTGTTGTTTTAACTCTTCAGGGTCGAGCTCTACCCTAACAGGCAGCCTTTGTACAATTTTTATCCAGTTACCCGTTAAATTTTGAGGAGGAAGAAGAGAGAAAGCATTTCCTGCAGCGCCTGGTAGACCCACGATTTTTCCATGGAAGAGGACATCACCCCCATAGAGGTCTGAGGTGATTTTTACGGTCTGTCCAATCCGCATAGCTCTAAGCTGTGTCTCTTTAAAATTCGCATTCACCCAGATCTGATCAAGAGGGATCACACTCATCAAAGACTGCCCGGCTGGGACCCACATCCCCACTTGTATTCTCCTTTGAGCTGTTAACCCCTCTACGGGAGAGTAGATGTCACACCGGTAGAGCTGCACCCAGGCGTCACGTAGCTGATCTGCAGCTGCAAGCACAAGAGGATGAGTTGTCACAGCTGTCCCCTGGACTAGGGCTAAAGCACTATCAAAGAGGGTCTCTACCCATTTTAATTGAAAATAGCTGGAGCGAAAGGCAGCTATTGCATGTTCCAAATCCTCTAGGGAGACCCCCTCCTCGGCAATCACATCTTCACGGTGTTTATAATCCTGGGCTGTGCGGATCAGATCTGCCCTTTTAATTTCAATCTCAGCCTTGTAAGCAAATACCTGATGAAATTTCTGGCAAACTTCTCTGACAACTTGAGCAAGATTTTCTTCAGCCCGATTTAGATTGATGAGAGAATCAGTCCTGTCAAGTTCTACAAGGAGCTGTCCTTTTTTTACTAAAAATGTATCATCGGTGCGGATCGATGTAACAAATCCGGGACGAAGAGGTGTAATAAATACCTGGTTTCCATCTACATAAGCATCGTTTGTGTAGACCATAAAACGGAGGATAAGCAACCAGTAGAGAAGGGCGATAAGAAGAAGAATAAGAGCCGCTCCCCAATAGCGATAAGCTATTTTTTTTCTTTTATCAGAGGGAGTCGTATCATCATTCATTCACATGCCCTTTCTGGCGTGAGCGGTACAAAGTCTGCATGGAAGCCCCCTCCCATTGCTTTTATCAGCTTCACAAAGCTTAAATATTGGTTGGCAAGAAGTGTGAGGTCTTCAAGCTCTTTTTGAATTAACTCCACTTCGATTGCATAGGTTTCTAAAAGATTTGCCAATCCCTTCTCTTTACGTAGCATTGAGAGTTCATAGCGTCTTCTCGCACTTTTTACAATGCTCTCTTGCTGCTCTTTTTGTAAGAAAATAGAGCGGGTGAGGACAAGCTGATCTGCGACATCTTGCACACTGCGTAAAATTAGATTGTTATACTCAAAAAGGGCCTCATTGAAAAGGGCCTTTGTCCCCCGGACATTAGCCCGTATCGCTCCCGCTGTAAAAATAGGCAAATGAAAAGCGGGTTCAACTCCTGCTGTCATGCTATTTCCCTGGAGAAGGCGCTTATAAGAGAGGCTCTCAAGGCCAATAAATGCTTTCAGGTTCACATTAGGTAAAAACTCGGCAATGGCAGCCCCTACTCGAAAGGCAAGCGCCTTCACTCTCCAAATTTGAGCCATTAAATCCGGTCGTCTAGCTATCAAGTCTATCGAGAGAGTATCCGGTATTGAAATCTTTGCCGGCAAGGGAGCGAGACTCCCCTCTACATCTATTGGCTCATCCGCCCCTCTGCCTATTAAAACATTGATCAAATGTCTATCGATGGCAATCTCATCATCAATAGTGAGCACTAGCTTTTGCGCTTCGGCGGTATTCTCCAAGGAGGAGAGAGGAGGAAGCTTTGAGAGGAGCGCTTTTTCTCTAAGAAGATCCTCCAACTGCGAAACTCCTTGCCGTACTTCATAGAGGCGGTCAAAGAGACGCTTTTTTAAAAGATGAATTTTTAAGTTAAAATAGGCCGCAGCAAGAGCTGTTGTAACGACAAGTTCAACCTCTCTTGTCTCAGCCTCTCTTACTTGCAACTCTCCAAGAGATGCGTAAAAGAGATTTCTATACTTCCCCCAAAAATCAAATTCATAACTAAAGGAGAGATTCAAATCGATCAGATTGGCGCTTAGGGGGATTTTGGGATTAAATGCGCGATAGAGTCCATTTTTGCTAAGGTATTGATAAGTGTCATCTCCATTTAAGAAGATCAACGGTAAAAGGCGTGAACGGACAATCACAGCCTCTTGATTTGCAAACTCAATCTTTTGGGCAACTTCTTGAAGAGAGTAGTTTTGTGCAAGCGCTGTTTCCATTAAAGTATTTAACTCACCAGAGTTAAAAATCTCCCACCAGGTATCCTCCGGCCAATCACCTTTAGCAAAAAAGGAGCTCTCAAGAGCTGATTTCCGGCTTTTTTCCAGGGAGGGCTGAGAGATAAGATTTTCTACTTGCTGATGATGAGGAAGCGAAACATCGCACCCCGTAAGCAGCAGTAAACCCCCTAAAATCCATCTTCTATTAAAAAACAGCATAACATTTATTTCATAACGGAATTGAATAAATAAATGCCTGTAAAAATAATTATAGTCGATTCATAGGAAAACTTTGGAGTGCGGTGACTTGTCACCGCACTCCAAAGAAACCTTATAGCTTCTTTCGAGTTGCTACTATCTATTATGAGGGCAGCATTGCTGGGGTTGAGGAGGAGGGAGCTTGGAAAACCCTCTTGAGATAAGCTGTACGCCAGCTGTTGCGGTCCCACCAATCCAGACTCCAACATTTAACCCGGCAATGACCCCCCCATAAAGGAGGTGATGATGCCCCATATGGACTGTAAGAATCGCTATATTGATCCCAATTCCAACGGGAGCTGGGAGTTTGTATCCGGTCATGTCTTCAAAGGTACCTTGAGAACATCCTATAGAGCCCTCGCATTTGCGAGTATCTCCTCCATTTGAGGCTCTCCTCCATTGAAGGAAGATTCCCAATGCAATTCCAACACCGCAAGTGGGAAAGAAGAGTTTTGGACAGGTATAAGCTCCAAAAATCCCTAAAGCTATCAGGCTGATTTTTTCAAGAACTTCCATGAGCTCTTGGATCGCTTCAGCAATTTCTTTATAAGGGTCTATTTCGGGAAATGCGTGGATTTTTGGTTGTACTTGCCCTGACATTTTTTTTACCCTTTCTTAAAAAACAGTTAAAGAGTATTGGAATTGCGAAATTGTTTGCAACGATTTTTAAGGAGAGAGACGCGAGGAAATCCAAAGATCGTCAACATGGATGTAGACTATTCTGTCATGCAGACGATTTTTTCTTCCTTGCCAAAACTCCATTCTTTCGGGAATAAGGCGATATCCCCCAAACCGCATTGGGCAGGGGATCTCTTTACCGCTATATTTCTTTTCCACCTCTAGATAGGAAGCCTCTAACTCTTCACGGGAGGAGAGAGGCTCACTCTGTATTGAAGCGAGACTTGCTATTTGCGCTCCCTTTGGACGTTGCTTGAAGTAGTGAATCGCTTCTTTTCTACGGACTCTCTCTATTTTGCCCTCTATGTGCACTTGTCGATAGATCTCTTTCCACCAAAACGTTGCTGATGCATAAGGATTCACGAGCAATTGATCTCCTTTGCGTGAATTAAAGCTTGTGAAAAAGACAAACCCTCTTTCGTCAAACTCTTTTAAAAGAAGAGTCCTTGTTGAGGGGTGGAAGTTGGGAGAAACTGTCGCCAGAACCATTCCATTGGGTTCAAACACAGCGGCATGGACCGCCTCATCAAACCAGATAGAAAATTGTTCTATGGGGTCTTTTTTTATTTCCTCCTCTAGAAAAGGGGCATTTCCATACTCCTCTCTTAAAGAGTGGAAGAGTTTTTTCTTGCGATTCTCCGGCATATTTCTCATATTGCAAAAAAGATCTTTTAAGGAGAAACAAAATGGATAAGCTCTCATTGCGTGAACTGCCAGTTGCAGGTAAAAATGTATTGATGCGGGTCGATTTCAATGTCCCATTAGACAATGATCTAACTATTCAAGACCCCACTCGTATCCTGGCAGCACTTCCCTCAATTAAATATGTGCTCGAGCAAGGGGGTGCTTTAATTTTAATGAGTCATCTTGGGAGACCGAGAGGTGTGGTTTATACTGATCTCTCTTTAAAGCCCTGCGCCCATGCTCTCTCCGCTCTGCTCTCTAAAAAAGTTATAATGGCTCCGGATACTTGTGGAGAGGAAGTAGAAGATCTCAAGGAGAAACTCAAACCTGGAGAAGTTCTACTTTTAGAAAATTTACGCTTTCACCGCGGGGAGGAAAATCCAGATGAGACGCTTTCCTTTTCAAAGAGCCTGGCAAAAAATGCCGATTTTTACGTGAATGAGGCCTTTGCATGCTCTCATAGGCACCATGCCTCCATCACAGAAGTCCCGAAATTATTTCCCGGGAAAGCTGCCGGCGGTTTTCTGCTGGAAAAAGAGGTCACCTTTTTAAGTAAAGCTCTGACAAATCCCGACCGCCCCTTCTACGCGATCATTGGAGGTGCTAAAATATCTACTAAAATGGGCGAGATCCATGCGCTTCTTGAAAAAGTGGATGCTCTGCTAATTGGAGGAGGGATGGCTTACACCTTTTTAAAAGCGAGAGGGAAAGCAATTGGCAAATCCCTTTATGAAGCGGATTTTCTCGGTCAGGCTATTGAAATTTTAGAAAAGGCTTCCCAAAGAAAGATCCCCCTTCTTCTTCCATTGGATACTCTGGGGACAAAAGTTCTTTCTGAAGATGCAAAGATAGAAATCTTTGACACGGAAAAGGGAATTGCTGATGACTATCAAGGCCTCGATATTGGTCCAAAAACTATAAAATATTTTTGCGAATTTATTCAAAATGCCAAGACGGTTCTATGGAATGGTCCGATGGGTGTCTATGAGTTCACCCCTTTTGCAAATGGCACCAAACACCTTGCGGAAAGCCTAAAGGGACTAAAAGCTACAACAATCGTTGGAGGGGGCGATTCAATTGCAGCCTTAAATGAGTTAGATCTTGCAAGCTCTATGACACACGTTTCTACTGGCGGAGGAGCCACCTTAGAATTCATTGAATATGGCACCCTGCCGGGTATTGAGGCACTCTCTCTTAAGGAGTCTGTTAATTCGAAGCAGAAATAGGATTTGCGAAATAATTTAGACTACCAAGAGAGTAGCTGGGAGGGGTAGATCGCGCTTGTGTGATTTCAGGTTCTGCTGCGCTTGTACCGCTTTTCTTTTCCTCATTAATCACCTGTCCCATATAGACAATCACTTTAGATGACCACATTTTCTCCGCGACATTTTTGCGGGTATTAAGATCAAATGCTCCCCAAATTCCTGTAATCATTATTGTGCAAGAGGAGAGCATGGCAATTAGATTTAAAACTGCAATATCCCATCTTCCATCAAGCAAAAGAAA
>JABDDZ010000007.1 GCA_013287335.1 Chlamydiota bacterium
ATTTTTTATGGCTCAAGTATCAACTAATGCTTTCCGCTCAGGATTAAAAATTGTTGTGGAGGGACAGCCCTATGTTATTGTGACAAACCAATTTGTTAAACCCGGGAAAGGACAAGCATTTAACCGAGTACGTCTCAAGCATTTAATGAGCGGCCGTGTGATAGAGAAGACCTTTAAATCCGGAGATACGGTTGATGAGGCTGATGTGAAAGAGGCGCAAATGCGACTTTTATATTCTGATTCTGACGGCGCAGTTTTTATGGATGATAGCAGCTTTGAGCAGCTCACTATTCCTGTAAATAAAATTGAGGATGTCAAGCAGTGGCTGCTCGATGATCAGATGTATAGCCTTATCTTCTATAAAGGGGAGCCAGTCACAATAGAGCCTCCCACCTTTATGGAGATGGAAATCATCGAGACATCTCCCGGTGTTCGCGGAGACACAGCTTCAGGAAGGGTCTTAAAGCAAGCCATTGTCTCAAGCGGAGCAAAAATTCAAGTTCCAATCTTTGTTGAGCAGGGAGAGGTGATTAAAATCGATACCCGCACAGGAGAGTATGTCTCTCGTGTTAACAAATAAAGAGAATCATCTTGGTTGTCTTGCAGCTTCCCGCGCTCGGATGTTTAAAAAAGTGCGCGCTTTTTTTGAAGAGCGGAGAGTGATGGAGGTTGACTGCCCCATTTTAAGCCAGAGAGCAAGCTGCAATGCGCATATTGAGCTGATAGAAGGGGTGGCTCTTGGGAAAAGAGTCTTTCTCCACTCCTCTCCAGAACATGGAATGAAAAGATTAATTGCTGCAGGAGTTGGAGATATCTATCAGCTCTCACACGTTTTCCGCGATGAAGAAGCAGGAGAGAGGCACAATCCAGAATTTATGATGTGCGAGTGGTACCGGATGGGTTTTTCTTTTGAAGAGATGATCGAGGAGACTGCGGAGTTTATCTACCTTTTTTTAGAAGATGAGCTAAAAGATTTTCACTATGAAACTCTCTCCTATAAAGAGGCCTTTAGACGCTACTGCGACATTGACCCTGCCCTTGTAACTCTTCAAGAGTTACAGAAGAAATTGCAGGAGTTGGGGATTAGTTATCCTGAAGGATCTTCCTGCGAAGAACTTATCTACCTCTGCTTCTGCCTCTTTGTCGAACCAAATTTGGGGTTTGATACACTCACAGCAATTACCGATTTCCCTGTAACTGAAGCTGCTCTTGCCAATGTCCGTTTTAAAGATGGCAGCTGGGTTGCAATGCGCTTTGAGTTCTATTATAAGGGGTTCGAGCTAACGAATGGCTACCATGAACTCTTAGACCACCTAGAACAGAAGAAACGTTTTGATATGGAAAATGAAAAACGTCTCATCCTCGGAAAAAAGTATCAACCGGTTGATGAAAAATTTCTCTCGGCTTTAGAGAAGGGGATGCCCGACTGCTGCGGAGTAGCTGTTGGGGTGGACCGTCTGATGATGCTCCATTGCAATACCAATAACATTGACGATGTACTTCTTTTTCCCTGGGGGGAGAGTTGACCGAAAAAAAAGGATTTCTCTTTGACAATGATGGGGTTCTCCTCGACACCCGGGATCTGCATTGGCAATCCTGGGAGTATCTCATGGAGGAGGATCGAAATTTTTCCATAAGCTACCCTTTTTTCATCAATACCTTTGGAAAAAGAAATGATCGAATCATGCTCGAACTCTATCCAGATGCAAGCCAAGAGCAAAGAACCTATTGGATAGAGCGCAAAGAGAGGCTCTACCAAAAGTATGGAATTGAGAAAGTCACCCTCTTTCCGGGGATGGAGCATTTTTTAAAGGAGCTTAAAAGAGGGGAATTCCCTCGGATTATCGCCTCTTCTACCTCGCCTGCAAATCTGGATTTTTTTTTAAACCACACCCTGCTTGGGGAATATTTTTCTGACTATGTTTCTGGATATGACGTAGTTAATAGCAAGCCGGCACCTGATATCTTTTTGGCTGCCGCAAAAAAAATTGGGATGAAACCGGAGAGTTGCATTGTCATTGAGGATGCACCTGCCGGCATTATAGCTGGTAAATTAGCAGGATGTTTTGTCATTGGACTTGAGACGACCTCTCCCAAAGAGGAGCTTCAAGAGGCTGATTTAATCTATAAAAATCCAGAAGAGCTCCGCCTTGATATTGTTTTAAATGCTATTAATGCTATATCTGAGAAATGAAAGAACAGAGAGAACACTGGGGATCCAGATTAGGTTTTGTCTTGGCTGCGGCAGGTTCTGCAATCGGCCTTGGCACTCTTTGGAAGTTCCCCTACGTCACCGGTCAAAATGGGGGCGGCATCTTTGTTCTTTTCTATCTTTTCTGTACCTTTTTCATTGGTATTCCTCTTTTTATGGGGGAGCTTATCATTGGACGCAGAGCCCAAAGAGGCCCTGTCGGGATTTTTATGGAACTTACTCCCGATAAGCCGGGATGGAAGTGCGTCGGTTGGCTAGGGGTTCTCTCCTCTTTTTTGATTCTCTCTTACTACATCGTTGTCGCAGGGTGGGGGCTAAACTATTTTCTTCTCTCCCTCAATCAATTCTATCTCAATCGTAATGAACAGGAAATAAGTGGCCTCTTCGATACGCTCTATCAATCGGGAGGGATCTCCCTTTTCTGGGCCTTTATCTTTTTGCTGATCACCTTTGGAGTTGTCTACCAAGGGATTAGAAAGGGGATTGAAAAATGGAGCAAGGTCCTCACAATTTCGCTCTTTATTATATTAATCGGACTTTTTCTCTACTCATTGACTCTAAGTGGCATGCCTAAAGCTCTACGCTTTATCTTTTATCCAGATTTCGCGAAATTTCGCGCTTCTGCTTTCTTAGAAGCTCTCGGTCTCTCATTTTTTACTCTGAGTTTGGGACAGGGGATTTTGCTAACGTATGGGAGTTATCTACGAAAGATTGATGATATTCCCAAAACAGCCGTGATTGTGGCGGTGATGGTCATCTCTATCTCACTTCTTGCGGCGCTGATGATTTTCCCAGTGATTTTTACCTTTAACTTTCCACCCGAAGGGGGGGAGGGGCTTGTCTTTAAAACTCTGCCCATTCTCTTTGCCCATTTACGCGGGGCAATGGTTATCTCTACCCTCTTCTTTGCCCTCTTTGTTTTTACGGCGCTGACCTCTGCTGTGGCCCTTTTGGAGGTGGTTGTTGCTAACCTCATCGACCTTTATAGTTGGAGCCGCAAAAAAGCCATTATCTCCACAACAATTGTTGTTTTTATCGTTGGAATACCCAGTGCTTTTTCAGGCTCTCAAGAGGTGTTTAAAAAATGGCTCCCCATGTATGGGCAAACATTCTTTACTTCCGTAGACAGCCTTGTCTCTGTCTGGCTGCTGCCAATAGGTGGCTTACTTCTCGCAATTTATGTGGGTTTTGTTCTTGATAAAAAGATGCTTCTTGCAGAATTTCGTGAAGGAAGTTCCTGGCAATTTCTTTTTGGGATCTGGTACTTTCTTATAAAATGGGCAGTTCCTATAGCTATTATTTTAATTTTGCTTCAAAAGAGCGGCTTTTTTAATGTAGACGATTTAATCTCCAGGCTCTATACTTAGAAAGTTTTTAATTTTTTAAATAAAAGAGAATCTCTATGTCTGTCTCTGGAGTTAATGACAAAAGCGAAGAGAGCAACTCAGCTCAATGGTCAACTTATGGTCAGCTTCGCGGTCGTACGTTTATACAAAGTGATTCTCCCTATCCTGCAGTGCAAACAATAGTTACTGAATTGCTACAAAATAATGGGGGTCCACCTCGCCAGGGAACCACGTATGTTCAGTCTACGTTGTCTGACATGCTTAGCAAACTAGAGGAGGGCGAAGCCTCTTATATAGAAAAAACCTATCCCAATGGGGATAAATATGAAGGGGGGTGGCTGAATAACAAGAGGGAAGGCCACGGGGTCATGACCTACCATAACGGTGAAATATATGAGGGTAAATGGGTAAATGACAAGAGAGAAGACCCTGAAGGAATACTCCAATTTCCCAATGGAGGTAAAATTGAAGGGAATTGGGAGGATGATCACTTGGAAGGGAAATGCATTTATACCATGTCAAATGGCAAAGGCTATCCGGGCATCTATAAAGATGGAATGCTGCAGGAATCTCTCACTTGATAATATTGATCATCTTATTTATAAGCAGAAGTTATGAGCGATCCTATTAATTCAATCACTCCTCTCTCTCAGCTTGGAATTGTAACTGGGACAAGTGCGCTTTCAAGCAAAGAATCTATCTCTAAGACCTTTCCCAAAGATAGTCTCTCTATTTCAAAAGAAGCGCAAGAGTTGCAAAAGATTGCAGAGTGGGTCGAGGAGATAAAAGCTATGCCTGAATTACGAGTAGACCCACAATCAATTTCTAAAGAAATGGGGAGCGTAACTCCCGAAGCCCTTCGCATGCTCGCCGAGAAGCTCACCGACGAATTTAAATAGAAAAGATTTTAGAGCTATTTTCGACCCAATCGTTGCCATTCCAGGTATACTGGACAAAGCGGCAGTCATTCTCAGTTAAATCATAAGTATTGAAAAAGCCTTGCGGCATCTGAGAGCAGCTCCCGGCGCAGAAAACGAGAGGAAAGCCCTCTTTTTGCTTATCGATTTGATAGGGAGAGTGGTCGTGTCCATGCAAGTAGAGTTTAACATTTGGAAAAGATTTCAGAATCTCCTGCAATCTCCCACAGCGCCATAGGTAGTGCCTTGGACTTCCCGATTTGTATAGGGGAAAGTGGTTCCCTATGATAATCCGCTCATTTGGGGGAATTGAAGAAAGTACTTGATAAAGCTTATCCTCTATTTCTTTAAAGAACTTTCCGTTTGAGAAAATCACAGAAGTTGCAAGGGCTGTATCTAAAGAGACCCACCACCATCCCTCACCTAAAAAGTGGCATTCGATCCGGTCGTCTTTTAAGGAGAAGGGGTCAGATTGAGAGGGAAAAAAGGTGTAGAAGCGTTTGCTTTTTTCCGATTCTTTTGTATAAAAATCGTGATTTCCGGGAAGAAGAAAGACTCTTAGCCCCTCGTCTTTTAAAGAGCGCACAAAATCAGCTCCCTTTTCAAATTCTTCGGAAAGGGATGTTGTAGCAAGGTCTCCGGTTATACAGACAGCGGCTAGTTCAAAACTCTTCAGTAATTTAGGTAGCTCCGCGAGCTGCTTTTGATGGAGCGTTTTTTGTCGAAAGAGGATTAGGTTACTATTTCCAAGCCATCGTTTAGAAAAAAACTGAGATAGGCTATAGGTAATAGCAGCAAAGTGTGGATCTGAAAGATGAGCTATTCGAGGCATAATGGGAGATTATAGAAAAACGCGCCTTCTTTCACAAAAGAATTCTATGCCCAAGGGATTACTGATTGGCATAACTATTCTTTGTATTTCTCCTTTTATTCTCTCTTTGCAGCCAATAGAAGAAAAATGGGTGATGCAAAAAGATATGCAGCTTTTCCAGAATAAATGTTCTTGCTGCCATAGCGAGCAGGTTTCATTGGATCTTATCGATGTTTTACCGAGAGATTTAAAGAATCTCATTGAGAGAATGAGTCAAAAAAAGGGAGCAGAGATCAGAGAAGATGAACGAGAAATCCTGCTAGATTTTATGATCTATTACGTTGCAATAGCAAGGCAACCGGCTCTTCATCACGCTTTGCATAGCTTGCCAAAACCTGAAAAGCAGAGTGAAATGGCACGCATTAAAGCGGCTCTCAACCGATATAAATAGCATTTTTTTCAAGTGGTAAATCACTAAAATTCTGCTTCTTTGTCTCTTAATTCACGAAAAAATTAAATAAGGGAAAGAAGAGTTAAAAGTATAAATAGCATAATAAAATCCTAAAAATTATAAGTTACTAATAATAAAGGCAGTAGAAGTGTTAATACCATAGCATATTTAGAATGAAAGATCAATAGATGTAAAAGCTTTGATCTAGAATGGATAAACAGTAAAAAATTTATTGATAATAGTATTTGAATAATTGAGTCCATATTGTTAATGTGAAAAGTAGAGGTACTTGCAAATGATTCCCTTTCGGGGCGGCAAGTGCTATAAACCTAATCGTTAAAGGCATTTATGATGTCTTTACGAACTTAAAAGGAAGGAGAATTTATGGCTAACATTAAAAAACCGAATCAGCCGGAAAATCGTCCAGACCGTCAAGAGCGTCGTCCAGGGCAAGAGCGTCCACAGGAGAAAAAAAATCCTGAGTACCGCACTAACCCACAACAGAATCCTCAAAATCCTCGTCAACCACAACAGGGTAATCCAAACCAAAAGCAAAATCCTCAGCGCAAAGAAAAAGATGAGCCACGTCGTCACTAAGATAGTGATATATCGGACTTAAGATTTAAGTTCGGTGGGGAGTTGAAGGGGTACCCGCAGGGGTGCCCTCTTCACTCCTTTTCTATTTTTTCGAAGGCAGAGAGGACTTTTGATGGAAAAAGAAATTTCTGCCAATACTTATACTTAAGACCGGCTCCTATTAAAAGAGGAAGAGGAGTAACAACTCTATTCTTTCCAAACCCTGGGCGCCAGAGGTTTGCATAGGTTTTGCGGGCAAAGAGGCTGACTGTGGGTAATCCCATGCAAGAAGCCAGATGTCCCAGGCCCGAATTATTCCCAATGAGAGCTCTCGATTGATAAATATAGGCGGCAGCGTCAGCCAAAGAGAGAGTAGTTGGAAAATCGATAAAGGGATACTCCGGAATATATTTTTGCCAGCTCACCCTTTCTTGAGGATTTAAGCAGATCGCAGCTCTCCACCCCTTTTTATCAAGCATTCTCGCAAGAGCGATAAATTTTTTTGCAGGCCACTTTCTTTTGGCTTCTGTAGATTCAGTATGAAGGATAATCCGTTTTGAATAGAGCTGATAAACAAGGTCTTGAGGGGAAGTGATCCCATTTGTTCTTAAGGGAGATTCCAAATTAAACTGATTTTTTGCAAAACTTAAGAGATTGTCAACAATGGTTTTGGATTTATCAAAACTATTTTCTTTTAGAATGATGGTTTTTATTTTAGGAGACAAGTCACCATTAGATATAAGAGAGTGATCTGCACCAATGACAAGATCATAGGAGGCAAAAATTGATTCCAGAGTTTCCCGTGGTGGAAAAGGATAGATATTTTTCCCGGGGAACCACTCCTTGAGCTCTAGAAGGATTGTTGAATAGGTGTCGACTCTAAAGCCGGCAAGCTCGGCGTTATGAGTTAAAACCATTGACATCAGCGCATCGCCAATCCCATTAGCGCAGACTATAGCCACCTTTTTCATCAATAACACCAACCACCAAGAGAGAACACAGACTTGACTTTAGTAAGAATATAGATCGGGCACGCACGCGGGCACGGGCACGAAAATAACCTTTCTTGTATTCAACCTCTTCTCTCTGAAAGCGGTTTCTCCTTTATCTAAACTCACGCGAGGATTTGGATAAAAAATTTAATCGTGCCCGTGCCCGCGTGCGTGCCCGATTTCTGGAAATTCCTATTCTGCGGGAGCGTCCCCAATCAATGCTTCGGAGATCAAGACAACGCCTGCAACCGAGGCTGCATGCATCAGTGCATTTTTAACCACCTTTGCAGGATCGATGACCCCAGAGGCGATCATATCTTCAAGGTTGTCAGTCATTGCATTAAATCCTATGTTTCCACCTTTAGCCTTGATTTCAGCTATCATGACAGAGCCTTCACGCCCTGCATTCATAATAATTTGGCGGGCAGGTGCCTCGCAGGCTTTTGCAATAAGAGAGGCGCCGAGCTGCTCATCTCCTTCGAGTGTGAGGTTCTTTAGGCATTCGCTTGCATGGAGCAATGCAATGCCACCACCTGGAACAATTCCCTCTTCTAAAGCTGCTTTTGTAGAGTTTAGAGAGTCTTCAAACATCTGTTTTTTCTGCTTTAACTCAGGCTCTGTTGCAGCGCCCACTCGGACAACAGCCACACCCCCTGAAAGTTTTGCTTTTCTCTCCTGAAGCTTCTCCTTGTCGTAAGAGCTTGTGGCTTGTTTGATCTCATTTTCTAATTGAGAGATGCGCGCTTTGATATCGCTCTGTTTTCCTTTGCCACCGACAATTGTCGTATGCTCTTTGTTGATCACAACTCTTTCAGCCTGACCCAGAACTTCAATATTTGCATCTTTTAAATAGACGCCGGCCTCTTCAGCCACAAGAGTTGCATTAGTAAGAACTGCAATATCCTGGAGCATGGCTTTGCGGCGGTCTCCAAAGCCAGGGGCTTTTACAGCCGCAACTTTGAGCGTTCCGCGGATTTTATTGATCACTAAAGTTGCAAGAGCATCGGCTTCAATATCTTCAGCAATAATAAGGAGTTCTCTTGCAGAGGTGGCGATCGATTGCAAAATAGGAAGGATCTCCTGGATGGATGTGATCTTTTTATCGACAACCAAAATGTAGGGGTTTTGCATCTCAACACTCATCTTCTCCTGGTTAGTGCAAAGATAGGGGCTGATATAACCGCGGTCAAACTGCATTCCCTCAACGATCTCAATAGAAGTGTCTGTTCCTTTCGCCTCTTCAATTGTGACAACGCCCTCTTTTCCAACTGTATCAATTGCTTCGGAAATGATCTCTCCAATCTCTGCATTGCCGGAGGCTGAGACTGTGGCGATGCTTTTGATCTCATTTTTGCCTTTGACGGGGATGCTTTTTTTCTCAATCTCTTTCATAATCGCTGCAACAGCTTTGTCCATTCCTCTCTTGAGTGTGATTGGGCTAGCTCCGGAAGCGATATATTTGATCCCATTTTGTACAAGGGCATCCAAAAGAAGGGTTCCAGTTGTCGTCCCATCGCCGCATTTATCTTTAATTTTGGAGGCAACTTCTTGAGCCATTGCTACGCCCATATTCTCATACTGGCAGGGTAGTTCGATCTCTTTAACAATTGAGTTTCCATCATTAGTGATGTTCGGAGCTCCCCAGCTCTTTTCAAGGCCTACATTGCGCCCTTTTGGGCCTAAGGTGGCAGCTACAGCTTCAGCTAATTGGCGAATGCCTTTGGCGAGTTTGCTTCTAGCTTCTTCTTCAAAGATGATTTCTTTTGCATCTCCTGGCATGTCTTACTCCTTGTTCAAACGGTTTATGAAGAAGAGAGTGTAGGGAAAAATTCAAAAAACCGCAAGCTCTTTTCACAAGCTTTTAGCAAAGTAGTGGCTAGAGTGCTATCTTTAAAATATTAGGACAATCTCACCCTTTGGCGGATGGGCAGTAAAGTGAAGAGCTAGCTCAGGAGCCAACCCATGGTAGTGGGATTCAAATTTTTTTGTGAATTCTCTTCCGACAAAGACTTTCTTTGTAGAATTCAGAGTCCCCAGTTCCTGTAGAGTTTTTGCCAGGCGGAAGGGGGATTCAAAGCAGACTGTCGTTCCGGGATAGTCCAAGTACTCTATTAAAGCCTTCTTCCTCTTACTGCCTTTTTTGGGGAGAAATCCGACAAATTGAAAACGTTCGCAAGGGAAGCCTGAAAGAACAAGGGCTGTCATCACAGATGTTGCGCCCGGAATGGAGCGGATTTCAATGTTTGACTCAATGCAGGCTTTGACAATTTTTTCTCCCGGATCGTTAATTAATGGCGTTCCGGCATCGGAGAGGAGGCCTAGGGTTTTTCCCGCTTTGAGGTCATTGAGAATTGTTAAGAGACGGGAGCTCTCATTAAAAAGGTGGTAGCTTTTAAGGGGCTTTTGAATTTCATAGTGGTTGAGAAGAATTCTGCTCCGTCTTGTGTCTTCGCAAAGCAGATAGTCGCACTCTTTAATTGTTTCAATTGCGCGGAAGGAAAAATCAGAGAGGTTGCCAATAGGAGTCGCAACTAAATAAAGCATATTAGATCACCAAGAGAGAACACAGACTCGACTTTAGGAATTTACTCAGAATCGGGCACGCACGCGGGCACGGGCACGATTAAATTTTTACCCAAATCCTCCCATGAATTAAGGTAAAAGAGAAACCGTTTTCAAAGAGAAGAGTTGAATACAAGAAAGTTATTTTCGTGCCCGTGTCCATGCCCGACCTTTTATTCAAAATCCTAAAGTCGATCTGTGGTAACTAAATTTGTATAGGTGGCACCCAGATTTGAACTGGGGATGGAGGCTTTGCAGGCCCCTGCCTTACCACTTGGCTATGCCACCATTACGTTGTAGACGGTAGCATCCTTTTTCGATTTAGACAACACTTTTGTCCAATCAGGAAATTTGATAGATTAAATTTACGATCAATTTTAGGTGAAAATATGAAACCGATTCCCTTGAATGTTCTTGCCAAAATGTTGAAAACGCGGAATAGGTTGCAAAAGCTGATTCATGGAGTTGCAATTGATAGCCGGAATATTAGATACGGGGATCTCTTCTTTGCTCTTCCTGGAGAAAAAGTCGATGGTCACAGCTATCTTGCCGAGGCAGCTAGTAAGGGAGCTGCCGCAGCGGTTGTCAGGCGAGGTAGTGTTAAGGAGACGGGTGATCTTCCACTGATCTTTGTCGACAATGTTCTCGATGCATTGCAGGATTTAGCTCGTCAGGTGCAGGCCCAAAGAAGCTCTAAAGTCATCGCAATTACAGGATCTCTTGGAAAGACAACGACCAAAGAGTTTGCAGCAGCTCTCCTAAAATCCAGCTATAAAATTTTCTCCTCCCCACGCAGCTATAATTCACAGGCAACTCTTCCTTTAAGTCTCCTAATGGCCGATGGGGATGAGGATCTCCTCATATTGGAAATGGGAATGTCAAAGCCCGGAGAGATGGAGAAGCTTGTCTCGATTGCTCCCCCCGATATTGCCGTTATCACCACAGTTGCTATCCAACATACTTGCAATTTTACAGATGGGCTTGAGGGCATTTATCGGGAAAAAGGGAAGATTCTCTCTCATCCGAGAACAAGGCTGGGGATCATTCATCGAGATATTGTCGAGCATCAATCTTTTAAAAAATTCGGCAATTGTAAAAAAATTCACTTTTCCCTGCATTCAAAAGAGGCCGACTACTATTTGGAAATAACGGGAAGTGGAGTGAAAATTTTTCAAAGAGATCAGCCTCCCATTGCAATTGAAATTAGTCTTCCTGTAAAACCTCTCTACCAAAACTATTTAGCGGCAGTAATTATCGCCCGGAGCTGCAATGTTCCTTGGGAAAAAATTGCTGAAAGATCTATTCTCTTGCGCCTTCCTCCTATGCGTTTTGAAAGGGTGGAAAAAAAGGGAGTGCTCTTTATCAATGATGCCTACAATGCAAACCCCGATTCGATGAAGGCAGCCCTTGAACATCTTCCTCCTCCAAAAATAGGAGGAAAAGTTATTGCTGTTTTAGGGGATATGTCAGATCTTGGAATCTATGCAGAGTCAGGACATGCAAGTGTGGCTGTTAGTGCGTTAAAATCGGCCGATCTACTCTTCTGCATTGGAGACCACTGCGAAACGATGAGGAAGATTTGGAAGGAAAAGAACAAAGACGTTGAGCTTTTCGATGCAAAAGAAAAGCTTCTAATGAGGCTCAAAGAGAGTGCAAAACCCGGGGATGTTGTCCTTTTGAAAGGGTCAAGGATTCATGCCCTGGAAAAAATTTTAGAAGGTTTTTGAGGTGCTTTTATTTTTTTTCAATTGGCTAAATCATCTTGGGATTAAGGTTCCAGCTGTTTTCGAATATTTTTCAACGCGCATGTTTTTAGCGGCAGCCACTTCTCTTCTTCTGACCATTTTTGTTGGCAAATATTTCATTAAAAAGCTTTATGAGTGGAAAATTGGGGATAAAGTCCGCGTAGAGGATTGCGAACTTCTTGGAGAGCTGCACCGCAACAAAAATGATACTCCCACAATGGGAGGAGTTTTAATTCTTTTTTCCTGTCTAGTCTCTCTTTTTTTATGGATGGATCTGAAGAGCAGTTTCACTCTTATCCTCCTGTTTGTGACTATTTCTATTGGGGGCTTAGGAGCTTATGATGATTTTAGAAAACTCAAAAGTAAAAGTCCTAAAGGACTTTCGGGAAAACAAAAGCTTTTCTACCAGGTTTGTGTCTCCTCTATTGTTGCCCTTTATCTGCTCTCTCCCACTTTCTCTTCATTTGTCCGCCAAGGAAGTTGGTTTATCCCTCCTCATGCAAAAGAGGAGAAGGGGCAGAAAAGTGGGTCCCTAAAAGAACTTGCTGAGTTGACAACCCAGGAATATGCCTCTTCTTTATATCTGCCCTGTTTAAAAAAACCTCTTTTTCATGCAACGGGCCTTGGGCTTATTGCGATGGGCCTATTTATGATCTTTGTCATCACGGGATCATCAAATGCAGTGAATCTTACAGATGGCCTCGATGGGCTTGCAACAGGGTCTATGATGGTTGCCGCTAGCGCCTTTTCGTTCATTGCCTTTGTTTCAAATCATTTTGAGCTCTCATCTTATCTTAATATCCTTTACATTGAAGGGGCAGGAGAGATTGCCATCTATCTTTGTGCAGTCGCTGGAGCCTCTCTCGGATTTTTGTGGTATAATGGACATCCCGCTCAAGTGATTATGGGAGACACAGGCTCTCTCTCGCTCGGTGCAATTTTGGGGACATGCGCAGTCCTTTTAAAAAGAGAGCTTTTGTTATCCATCATTGGGGGAGTTTTTGTTTCGGAGGCGCTCTCGGTTATTATTCAGGTGGCAAGTTATAAATTTCGCAATAAAAAGAGAGTCTTTCTTATCGCTCCCTGGCATCATCATTTTGAGTATAAGGGGCTGCCCGAATCAAAGGTTGTATTACGCTTTTGGATTGTAGGACTTCTGTTAGCTTTTGTGGGCATTGTGACATTAAAATTTCAATAGTCTTTGCAAAATGGGAAAAAAAAGAGCAATTATTCTGGGATTGGGGAAAAGCGGACGAAGCGCAGCCTCTTTTCTGCTGGATGAAGGCGCCTCTGTCTTAGGGATCGATAGAAATGCTGCAAGCTTAAAGGAAGATCCTGAAATTGCTCCTCTTCTTGAAAGGGCCTTCCTTCTTCAGGATGAAAACTCCCCCCTTTCTTTTGAAGAAGTTGATTGTGTTATAAAATCTCCGGGTATTTATCCGACTCATCCTCTTGTTGTTAGGGCGGCAGCCGAGGGGAAGTTGATGGATGAGATCGACCTTGGGAGCAGATTTCTTTCCCAGAAAGGGAAAAAACTCTTTGCGATCACCGGAACAAATGGAAAGACAACTACGACAGCCCTTGTTACTCATATTTTTAATGAAGCTGGACTAAAAGCTGTAAGTTGTGGAAATATTGGAAATCCTATTCTGCAAGAGGCAAGCTTGCAAGAACTTGCCGATTATTATATCGTGGAAATTTCTTCTTTTCAACTTTGGGCTATGAGGGAGCGCCATTTTGATGCTGGAGTTATTCTGAATATTTCACCCAATCATCTTGATTGGCATGGCTCATTTTCCGACTATGCAAACACAAAATGGTCATTAAAAGAACGGATAAAGGAGGAGGGTGTGTTTTTTCCTCCCGCCTCTTTTGGCAAAGAGATTGAAGAAAGGGTTGAATCGATATTGTCTCTCGGCTATAGAGATGGAGAGAGGAGTTTAAGGCTAGGCGGCCAAGAAAATATTAAAGCAGCTTTAGCTCTTTGCCAAATGGCCGGGATTGAAGATGAGGCTTTTTACGCAGGACTGAATAGTTTTAAAAAACCTCCCCATAGACTTGAGTTTGTTAGAGAAAAGGATGGGGTCAGCTATATTAACGATAGTAAAGCCACGACGATAAAAGCCGTTGAGCATGCTGTAACAGTATGCAATGCTCCGCTCATTCTTATTGCCGGGGGCATTCACAAGGGGGATGATTTTAAAAAATGGATTCCTCTTTTTCGACAAAAAGTAAAAAAGATCTTTGCAATGGGCAAAGATAAGGGAAAGATTGCCCTGGCCCTCCAAAATGAGGTAGAAGTTGAACTGGTTTCCGATCTGCATGAAGCGGTAGCTCTGGCATCTAAATTCGCAATAAGTGGCGATACGGTATTACTATCGCCTGGCTGTTCGAGTTTTGATGAATTCCGTAGCTATGAGCATCGGGGAGAGGTCTTTAGAAGTATCGTGGATGGGGCTGAGGTCTAAATATAAGAGGTGATTCATGACAAGAAGAGATACCATTATCATTGCAGTTTTAGTCAATGCAGGGCTGCTGATGGTACTTTTTGCCACAGCAATGCGTAGTGAGAAAAAAGCGGATAAAGCCGGCAAAGTAGAGATGGAGATTGCAAAGGTAGACTTAAAAAAGAGCTCTAAAGCATCTCAGATCACCGATCTTTTAAATGAACCTCTTAAATCCCCAACGCAGTCTGAGGAGATAATTTTTTCAGACTCCTTTGATGAAGAGGAGCTTGTCTTAGCTTTTACAGAAAATACAAAAATTGAACCTACTCCCATCCAGGAGGAGCCAAAAGCGATTGATCACAAAATTTCCAGTGTCACGGTGAAAAAAGGCGATGTCTTAGAAAAAATTGCCAGGGCTCATGGAACAACAGTTGCAGCTCTTATGGAAATGAACCACCTTTCTTCAACGCAATTAAAAATTGGACAGCTCTTAAAAGTTCCCGGAAGCTCACAAAATAGCTCCTCTTCTAGTGCAACAGCCTCTCCAATTCTCAATGGAGCTGAAGAGTATTATATCGTAAAAGAGGGTGATAATCCCTGGATGATTGCCACAAAGAACAAGGTCAAATGGGAAGATCTGCTCCATTTAAACAATCTCGATGCTGAGAAGGCTCGCCGTCTCCGTCCCGGCGACAAACTCCGCCTGCGTTAGCGTATGAGTGGGAAATTAAACGCAAAGACCCAAAGACCCAAAGCCGCAAAGAATAAGGAGAGTTTGACCCTATTTTTTCTTTGTGCCTTTGTGTCTTTGCGTCTTTGCGTTTAAATTGCAGTTAGAGAGAAATAAATGCGGATAGTGTTGATTGCAGTTACCCTTCTGATCTTTGCTTTGGGTCTCCTCATGGTGTTCAATACATCATCAGCCGAGATCATGGATCGCTTTCTAAAAATTCCTCTCCATGAAGCTCTTATTCGTCAAATTGTCTATGCCTTCATTGGACTTGTCATCGCCTTTGCCTTCTATCGCATGGGAGCTGAAAATCTCGTCCGCCTCGGTCTTTTCCTTCTTAGCTTTGGAACTCTACTCCTTCTCCTCGTTTATGTTCCCGGCATTGGACAATTGCGCAATGGAGCGAACAGATGGGTCGGGATCAGCAGGTTTTCTTTTCAGCCCTCGGAGATGATGAAGTTCTTTCTACTTCTCGGATTTCTCGATCTCTTCTTTTTCCATCGCAAAAAAGAGTTTGACTTCTCTTTTTTTCTTAAGATGAGTGCCATCCTCTCCATTCCTATCCTCCTAGTTCTTTTTGAACCTGATCATGGAGGGAGTTTTGTGATGGGTCTTTCCCTGCTTCCTCTTTTTTTTCTTTGTGGGATCAAAGCCAAGTACTGGGCACTTCCCTTTGTCCTCCTCCTGCTCCTTGGAACTGTTGTGGCCTATCAGGTGCCTTATGTAAAAGCCCGTATCAATGTCTACCTTCATCCGGAGCTTGATAGACAAGGCAAGGGTCACCAACCTTTGCAAGCAAAGATTGCAGCAGGATCGGGTAAATTGTTTGGAAAAGGACCCGGTGGATCGTTGCAAAAGCTGACCTATCTTCCCGAAGCCCAAAATGATTATATCGCAGCCATTTTTGCTGAGGAGTTCGGCTTTTTAGGAATTGTCTCTCTTCTCTGTCTGTATATGCTTTTTACCTTCTCAGGATTTGCAATAGCCTTTTATGCGAGGAACCAAATTAGCTGCTATCTGGCCGCCTCTATCACCTTCTTAATTAGCCTCCAGGCCTTTTTAAATCTGGGTGTCGTTTCGGGACTGCTTCCGAGCAAAGGTGTTAATCTTCCTTTTTTTAGCCAGGGTGGAACATCCCTTGTCGTGAATTTATGCATGGTCGCAGTGGTTCTAAAGATTGCCAAGGAGAGTGAAGAGAGGATAAAATGGAAAAACGGATTGTCATAGCAACAGGGGGGACTGGAGGGCATATTTTCCCGGCAACAGCCCTTGCAAAGGATCTTTTAAATTCCGAAAATCCGGAACTTCTTTTCCTGGGAGGAAAATTATCTCAAAATCCCTATTTTAATAGGGAAGAGTTTGATTCTGCTGATATTCCTGCGGCAACTCTCTCTTTTAAAAAGCCCCTGGCTGCATTTCAGGCAGGTCGTATGATTTTACAAGGGATTTTGAAGAGCCGCACCATTTTAAAAAAATTTTCCCCCGATCTTATTGTCGGGTTTGGGAGTTACTACTCACTTCCAGTCCTTGCAGCCGGCTTAACGCTTAAGATTCCTATAATTCTTCATGAACAGAATGCAACTCCTGGCAAAGTGAATCGTCTTTTCTCCCCGTTTGCAAAGAGGACAGCAATCACCTTTCCGGAGAGTGAAAAATTTTTAAAAGGCTTTTGTGCACCTACTGCATTTCCCTTGCGCTTCTCCTTCTCCTCCCACTTAAAGGAGGAGGCTCTAAAATATTTTTCCCTTTCACAAAACTGCCTCACAATTTTGATTGTTGGAGGCTCGCAAGGTGCCAAGAGTATAAACGCTTTGGCATATAAGGCTCTTGCAGGGCTTCGAGAGGAGCTTCCCCCCTTTCAGGTGATCCATCTCACAGGACGCGAAGGATGTGAAAGGAGATGGGAAGATTTAGAGATCAAAGCATGTGTAAAGCCTTTTGAGACAAGGATGGATTTGGCATGGATTGCTGCTGACTTGGCCATAGCAAGGGGAGGGGCGAGCTCTCTTTCTGAACAGATCGCCTCTTTAACCCCGGGCATTATCATTCCCTATCCTTACGCAACGGATAATCATCAAGAGAAGAATGCCCTCTATTTTGTGAATGAAATTTCGGGAGGCATTCTCTTTAATGAAAAAAAAGGAGATGAAAAAGATCTTTCTAGAGTAATTTGTCGCATAGTAAAAGAGGTTGACAGGTTTAAGATGAATATAAGGGATCATCTTGAAAAAACTAGACTTCCAACTTTAAGAGAATTGATTTTGGAGAATATATGAAAGAGCATTTCCATTTTATCGGCATTGGTGGCATTGGCATGAGCGCCCTTGTCCGTATTCTCCTAGAAAAAAATGCCACCATCTCCGGATCGGATGTGCAATTCTCTCCCTATCTTGCAAAGCTTGCAAAAGAGGGAGTCACAATCGCTTATGGCCACGCCGCTGCAAATCTTCCGCCCAAAGCAACTGTTGTCTATAGCTCTATCATCGACACCGCAAATCCTGAGCTGAAGCTTGCAAAGGAGAGAGGGGAGAGAATCCTCCACCGCTCGGAGCTTTTAGCTGAGCTCACAAAAGGGCAAAGGGTGATTGCCGTGACAGGAACGCATGGCAAGACAACTGTCACAGCGATGCTTAGCTATGTCTGCATGCATGCGGGCAAAGATCCCTCCTTTGCAATTGGAGGGATGCTCGATTTAAAAGATTTTTTCGAGAGCCCTATCAATGGCAGAGGGGGAAGAGGAGATTTTATTCTGGAAGCCGATGAGAGCGATGGGAGTTTTTTAAATTATGATCCCTTTGGTGCCATTATCACCTCTATTGAAGCTGACCACCTCGATTACTATGGCTCAAAAGAGAGAATGGATAGTGCCTATGCCGCATTTGCGCAGAAGGTTTTTTCATATGACCACCTTTTTTATTATGGGGATGATCCCCATGTTGCAAAGACGATTGGAAAAAGGGGTTTCTCTTTTGGTTTTAAAGAGGGCAATGATCTTCGGATTCTAAACTTTTCCCAAAAAGAGTGGAGTCAGACTTTCTCCTTTTCATTTAAGGGGGAGAACTACTCGAATGTCCAACTAAGAGTTCCTGGTAAGCACAATGCCTTAAATGCGGCTGCCGTCTTTGGGTGCCTTTTGCAACTCGGTTTATCGGAGGGGGAAATCAGACATGGCTTAGAGCTTTTCCCCGGAGTCCACCGCCGCTGCGAGAGAAGGGGAGAGGTAAATCAGGTATTATTTATCGATGATTATGCCCATCATCCCACCGAAGTGGAGGTCACTCTTCAAGCGATCCATGAAGCCATCTATCCCCGCCGCCTTATTGTCGTTTTTCAGCCCCACCGCTTTACGCGCATGGCAGATCTTGTGGAGGAATTCGCAAGGTCCTTTGAGCTCTCTGACACCCTTTTTGTCACAGATATTTATGGGGCGGGGGAAAAGCCCATTCCGGGAATCACAGCCGAGCTGCTCCTTGCAAAAATCAGACAAAACTCCTCGATCTCTGCCTCTTATCTTTCGATTACTGATGCGCCAAGAGTTCTCTATGAGAAAAGTTTGGCAGGAGATGTGATTGTCACGCTGGGTGCGGGGGATATCACTTCTTTGCATAACACCCTTATTCCCTATTTTCAAACAATGCCTCTTAAAAAGATTAGAGTGGGTTTAATTTTTGGGGGGCGTTCCAGCGAACATGAGGTCTCGCTTCTTTCTGCTGGTACCGTTTCTGAGAATAGAGATCAAACTCTCCTCGAAATGGAATATATAAGCATCGATAAATCAGGTGTATGGAATTGCGAAAAGGGAATTACAGTATCTCCTTCTTCTAGACTTACTCCCCATATTCCAGCGGAAGTGATGCAAAAGATTGAGGAGTGTGATCTCCTCTTGCCCATTTTACATGGACCTATGGGAGAGGATGGGACGATCCAGGCCTTTTTTGAGATGCTAGAAAAACCCGCTGCTAGCCCTGGGTATCTCTCTTGCGCCCTTTGCATGGATAAAGTCTTATCCAAAAAGCTGGCAGCACTGGAAGATGTACCCATACTCCCTTTTTTTCCTATCCATTCTTTTGAGTGGTGCCGATCGCGTTTAGAAATCCTCGAAAAACTCCAGACCCTCCTTCCGCTGCCTCTCTTTGTGAAACCGATTCATTTGGGCTCAACAGTTGGCATTACCAAGGTTATAAAATGGGAGGAACTGGAAGAGGCGATTGTCAAAGCCTTCACCTATGATTCGGAGATCATGGTAGAAAAAGGGCTTGAAGCTCCTCGCGAGCTTGAATATTGCATTCTGGGGGACTCTCAATTCTTTTACATGAATCCGCTTCCCGGGGAGCTCAAGACGGGGGGTGCAATCTATGATTATGCCGGGAAGTATGGCCCCACTGCAATGGAAGCGGACCTCTACCCTCCTTTAAGCCCATCGCAAGAGGAAGAGGGGCTTTTGCTCGCCAGAAAAGTGTATCTTGCCCTGAAATGCAGCATCATGGCCCGGGTGGATTTTTTTCTCGATCATGAGGGAAAATTTTGGTTTAATGAGATTAATCCCATTCCCGGCTTGACAGCAAACAGCATGTATCCAAAGGTTTGGCAAAGAGAGGGCCTCTCTAAGCAGGAGCTCATTACAAAGCTCATCTACCTCGGCTTAAAGAAGAAACGCCGCAACTACAACCTGAACGCCCCAATAGGCTGAATAGCCCGCATCATTCATGAAAACAAATCTCCAAGAGATTTAATATTCGCCCATCCTCTTTTTTGTATGATTCAACAAAATAGGCAACAGGATCAACAATTGGTGCAATGTCAGGAAGCTCTAAGTCCACGGTATAGATGCTTTGAATGAATAAGTCGTATTTAGTGAGAGGCTCTGTTAATGCTTCTAATTCTTCGGGGACTGCTTTAGCTAATTCGCAAGCTTCTTTATAAAGATTCCTTTCCCGAGCTTCCTGTAATGCTTTCTGATATGGCTCTAACAACTTCCGCGTCTGCTCGATCATGAGGTCAGCGTAGAATGCATTGATTTGTCTCAAGCTTTCAAAATGGCTGATCCTTTCATTTATTTTGTTAATTTCATCAAGATTTCGCTCTATATCTTCTCTTTGGAATGTTTTTGCCAAATCTAACCAACGGAATTGAATTTCTTCTCTCAAAGTATTAATAATATTTTTACACAGCGGTTCTGCAACCGTAGCATTAGCCAATGTTGGAGCAACTAGAAAGCCTTTAACGATCAAGTATTTTAGTTGGAGAGCTTCTTCTTTAGTCTCCGCATTTGAAAGATCTTCTCTTAATCTACCCAAAGATATCTGCAATAGATTCCTCATATTCTTATAGATCTGCTTTATGATTTCATGGCGCTCATGAGAAGTTGGTTGATAAGAGACCATTCCGATCATTAAATCTTCAATGAGAGAAATCATTCTCTTCTCAGTTTGCAGGCACAAGAAAGATCTATGCGGATTTTTGGCAATCATTTTCCAATAAGCTTGAATAATTTTAAAAAACTTAGAAGTTTCTTTATAAGGACTCATTGTAAGCATCTGTATATCAATGCGATTTTTTTTCTCTATGGTTTGATCATTTGAAAGATGTTCTTCTAGAGCTCTTGCTTTACACTCCTCGATCGTGCTTCTCTTCGTTTCTAACCCTTCTATAGAATCGGTATTTGCAAGCAAATAGCTGCGTTCATGACATAAGTTTAAATGCCCAACCATTTCTGTATTAAGCTCTGTATCACCCGGAAGTAATGCTTTAAAAGCAGATTCTGCACGATCTACAATGCTGGTAAAGAGAGGGGCTTTTCCACAAATAGCGGACCAATAACGATCCCTTGAAGGGCTTACTCTAAACACTCTTCGATGATCCATAAGGCCGATTGAACTCCTCTCTCGTAGAAGCTCTTCACTATTATCTCTTTCTTTTAAATAAACTATTAAACTCATAAACTCAAAGTTATTAATTTTATATTAACGAAAATAAATAAACTATTTTATATTTTTCATAATTGATTGTCAACGCGGAAAGAGCTCCATTTCAGCTACCGCGAACTATTGCCACTTATCGCACTTTTTGCATAGCAGTTGTCTGCAAAAGGTCCACGGAAAAAAATATCCAAGCATTTCAAAATTAATTATATTCATTAAGAATATCTTCTTTCGGTAAGATCGATACCTTAACAAAGTGTAAATATTTGATTGAGGAGAAACGATAAAGAAAGGTTCTTATTCTGCAGGAAAAAATCCAGGCACTATGGCTTATTACGATAGTGCTAATGATGCGACAGTCATTTTAAATAATGAAGGTAGAGTGATAACAATGTCTTATGGAGAAATTAACCAATGACGCTTGATGAAAATAGCATTCAAAAAGATATTAACATCTTAGAATTGGTAGTCTTTAAAATCACAAAATATTTCTATAAATCTTTATATATTAATGATTTGATATACGATTTAGAAAACTATCTGAATCAACTTACTGTAGTTGACCAGCAATGGAAAAAGAATTTTAGAACAACATGGCTAGATATTGAAGTTGCTTATTCTTTAGCTTTAGATCAAGGTCTAGATAAGCCAATAAATGATGGAGAGACGATAGTTGTGAATTCATTAAATGTTTTAAAGAAAATGGCACAGGATAAAATAGAAAATTTAAAAACTGAATTATAAAAATCACATATTGAAAAAGATAAGAAGAAATTATTGATTAATAAATCAGTTCAAAGCCTGAAAAAACTAATTGAGAATGAGTTAGATGAGTAGTATTTCATTATTTATCATTTTAATTTCAAGTGAGTAAATGTGAAATTTTTTATCAAAGAGCCTCTGTGGATGCACATCTTCCATATGGAGGTAACTAATGAAAAATTTAAATGAAGATATGATGAAAAACCTTTCATTTCCAGATTTTGAAGTGGAGAAAATTCAGTTTTCTCCTCAAGAAAAGATACTTGAAATTTTTGTTGAAGGGGCGTGGTTAGACATAGATGGGGGCATCAAACTGGGAAGAGGGGTTTTATTTTCTAAAGAATGGCAATCTTTATCGATAAATAGATTTAACCCCATCACAGAAAAGTGGTCAACCGTAGAGGAGTTTTCGCCTGAACCATTAAGAGACATATGCGAATTCAAATTCTTTGATTCCACTGTTTCTTTGTATGGATTTGGCAAACACGTAGGCCAATGGATAGAATGGAGAATTGTAAATGCAGAAATGCATGCTGAATTCAACTTGTGATTTGAAAGAGATTTGAGCATTATTAAAGAAAATAACGGTCAAAAAGACATCGATATTTTAGATTTAATGATTATAAAAATCACAAAGTATTTAAACAAATATTTAATACAAGTGATTTGATTTGTGATTTAGAAAGTTATCTGAACTAGTATGTTAAAACAAGAAATTAAAAAGAAGATCACTCAAAAGTCCTTATCCTTAGAAAAATACGGTTTGAATGACTTAGCTTGGAGTAAAGAAGATGCTACAGATCTTATTCAAGCAATTATGAAAGACCGCATTGGTATTCTCGGGGGCGATGTCTACAAACTAAAATCAAATCGTTTAGAACCTCTAAATGATAATTGGTCATGTGAACCAATGAGTGCAGAGTCTGAAGAAGAATACTACGTTAGAAGTAAAACTAAATCATTAAATTATATTGAAAATTACTTAATAGAGAATGGAGAGAATATTATTTTCTCAATTACTTTTACTGAAAAGTTAATTTAAAAAATAAATGAAAAATTTCTTTGCATGAAATACAAGCAATTTTTAGTGAACTCATAGAAGAAAAAAAGTCTCGTGAGGAAATCACATCCTGGGCTTCAGAGAGACAAGTAGCAAATGATGCTGATAATCTGGAATTTGACCCAGCATCCGAAAAAAAGAAAATATGGAGAGGTATTACTTACTTAATGGGCGTTGATTTGAGAGATATAGATGGGAGCTACTTACATTCTATAGAGAATTTCATCGATTTTAGAAAAAAAACTGACATCTAATGACTGGAGATCTTAAATTTAATAAGATAGGGTAGATTTGCAAGTTGCTAGCAAGTATTTATATGAGAATGCGTTTAATTTTTTAGGGGAACATGAAGTTTTTTTCTCTTTTTGAAAAGCAGCCTAAGATTCAAAAGAAGAGCGTCTTTCTTATCCTTCTTGTCTCTATTGGTATTGGGACAGGGGCGCCTCTTGGAGCTTTCTATGCGTGGAAGTTTATAGAGCGCTACCGTAGAAAAGATAGCGCTTTTAACATTAGATCGGTTTATCAGCGCTCCTCTGGCCAAGATCAGCTCCCTATGCCTTATCTTGAGCAGATGCTAGGCTTATGCGTAGATCTACCCGAAAATCTCTATGCTTTTGATGCAAATGCCGCCAGATTGCAGCTTCTGCGTTATGGCATATTCAAGAGGATAGTAATTAAAAAAGTCAAACCCCATAGCCTGCTTATCGATTATACTTTAAGAAAGCCCATTGGCATGCTTTCGAACTTTGAAAACACCGCAATCGATGAAGAGGGGATTTTATTCCCCTTCAATCCCTTCTATTCTCCAAAGGAGTTACCTGAGGTGATCTTTGGAGAGGAACTTTTTTCTGATCTTGTTCCGGAGGCAGAGTGCCTTTGGGGGAGGTCGATCCCTAAAAAAAGAATGGAGCTTCTTCTCTCTCTTTTTGCTGCATTGCCAGATAGTTGTAAAAAAATCGACCTTGCCAAGATAGATGCCCCCAGTTATGGACAGAGAGAAATTGTCGTCTGCCTCTCTGATCAAACGCTTTTGCGCCTCTCTACAAAAAATTTTGAGGAGGAACTTATAAACTTCGCCCTCTTAGCAGACGAAAAAGCTCTTTTCTTTGAAAAAAAATCAGTGATAGTTGATCTTAGAATCCCTGAAGTGGCTTACATAATGAGTGCAAAATGAGTGAAGAGAGTTACGTCCAAATCTCCTGGACTTGTGGAAACCTTGATGAGGCCCGGCAGATATCCCGCTTGCTTGTAGAGAAACGGCTTGTTGCTTGCGCTAACATCATCCCCTGGGTTGAATCGGTCTTTTTATGGAATGGTCAGGTAGACACTGCGCAAGAGTCAAAGGTGATCTTTAAGACGAGAAGATCTCTTTTTGAATTGGTTAAAGAGGTCATCCTTAAAAATGCAAAGTATGAACTTCCTGAAATTTTAATGACTCCTATTCTTGATGGAAATAAAGAATACCTGGATTGGGTTGAAGAGAGCACTCGAAAAGAAATTTCTTGCTCTTTTGGAGCCTAGAGATAAAGAATAGAGAAAAAGTATTTAGTTTGTGAACACACTCTTGAGGAGATTTGTTATGGAAGCCGTAGTTGAAGAAAAAGGTGATGTGATTGTGGTGCGTATTCAAGGTAGGCTTGATGCAGCTTCCTCTCCCCAGCTCGAAAAGCAGGTTAACTCAATCATCGATACGGGACACTTCAAGATTATTCTTAATTTTGAACAAGTTGATTATCTCTCCTCTGCGGGGATGCGTCTTATGCTAGGAGTTTCGAAAAGGTTAAATAAGCTTGAGGGAAAAGTTATTGCTTGCAATCTCAATGAAGAAGTGATGGAAGTCATTAAAATGGCGGGATTTAACCAAGTTCTTGAGATGTACCCTTCCGAAGAAGAGTCATTTAAGCATATTTAAGAAAAAGACCTCTTTAGGGGATTCATGTGAGTGGTACAACGTGTGAACAGAAGCAGAAAATCCTCTCTGCGAAAGGTTTTTTTCTTCCTTCGGAGGAGAAGCTAAAGGAAAAAAACTCTCTCAAACCTCGTAAGATTATCCTTCTAGCAGGGCCTACAGCGTGTGGGAAGACAGCTTTATCTCTTATGCTAGCCGAGGCGCTGGGAGGAGAGATTATTTCAGCGGACTCCATGCAAGTCTATCGAGGCATGGATATTGGAACTGCAAAAGTTTCACTGGATGATCAGAGGCGGATTCCCCATCACTTAATCGATATCCGGGATATCCATGAGACATTTAACGTTGTAGATTTTTACTATGAAGCGCGGCAGAGCTGCGATTCAATTTTAGCAAGAGACAGGGTCCCCATCATTGTTGGAGGGTCGGGTTTCTATTTTCGGTCCCTGCTTTATGGCCCTCCAAATGGTCCTCCATCGATTCCCGAAATGCGCCATGCCCTAGAAGAGCAGATGCGTATTCATGGCAATGAACTTCTCTATCAAAAGCTTTGCGAGCTTGATCCAGCTTATGCTCAAACAATCACCTGCAATGATCGGCATAAAATCATCCGCGCTCTTGAGATTATCTCTTTAAGTGGTGAAAAGGTGAGTAACCTATGCTGGGAGCGGACAAAGGTTTTATCCGATTATATCTTCCACCCTTGGTTTTTACATAGGCCCCGCACCGCCCTCTATCCACGCATCGAAGAGCGTTGTGAGCAGATGGTGGCTGAGGGTCTTATTGAGGAAGTTCAAAGGCTGGAAGTGCTGGGCTTAAGAAACAATTCAACAGCTTCGCAGGCGATAGGTTATAGGCAATCCCTTGAATTTTTAGAATCGCCCCGGACAGAGGTTGACTTCAAGCGTTTTCTTCGCAAATTCAAAACAGCCTCCCGTCAATATGCTAAGAGGCAGTTCACCTGGTTCCGTGGAGAGCCTCTTTTTCGCTGGCTCAATGTCGAAGTTCATGACTTCGAAATCGCCCTAGACCTTATCCTCCAGGACTATTCTCAATTAAACTGAAGAGATAATTTCAACGCAAACCCTCAAGCAAATGGCACAGGGCAATTCACTAAAAAAATTTAATAACAGGATAGGCAGGATAGGGATAATATTTTCTAACACAAAGACTTCGGAATAGCATTATAAATCTATCCTGCCCATCCTGCCTATCCTGTTATTAAATTTTTTGAGCGAGTTGCCCTGTGTCATTTTCTTTGCGACTTAGGGCCTTTGCGCCTTTGCGTTAAAAATTAGGGGGGGAAGGTGGTCAGGTTCGTTGACTTTTTGCTCTTCCGGGATTTCAACTTCATAGACCCCCTCGTAGGTGCGGAGAACATTATAAAAAGTGTCCCTCTCAGCTGGCTCAAAACCCGCTTTGCGGATCATTTTCAACATGTCATTGTGGTCTACCCGGTTCACCCAGCCAGTTGCCCTATGGACATTTTCCTCTAGAAGTGTTCCTCCAAAATCATCTGCTCCATAATGAAGAGATTCTATCCCAATCTCCTTACCCTCGCCAAACCAAGAGGCGGAAATGTGGTTAAAATTATCTAAATAGATGCGCGAAAAAGCCAGGATGCGGAAATAGGAATCTTCTCCTGCCCAGTGTTTTACATTTCGACGAAGGGCCGTCCGCTCCCTTTTGTAACTCCAGGGAACAAAGGAGGTGAATCCGGGGACCTCATCTTGCGCAAGACGCAATGTTTCGAGATGAGAAAGAATATCCTCGGGCTCTTCAATGTGCCCATACATCATTGTGGCGGTGGTTTTATACCCAAGGGCGTGGGCTTGCCTATGAACTTCAATCCATCCATTTGGCCCAATCTTACGAGGAGAGATAGCCATGCGGACCCTTTCTGAAAGAATTTCAGCGCCCCCGCCAGGAAGGGTGCGTAGACCTGCCTCCCAGAGATGCTCAAGGACCTCTTTAATCGAGAGATTGGAAACGCGCGCACAATTCCATATTTCAACAGCTGAGAAAAAGTGGGGATGAATCTCCGGAAACTGCCTTCTAGCCTCAGAGACAAGAGAGACATAGTAATCAATTTTTAAAGCATCATTCACGCCTCCCTGTAAAAGAACAGTCGTTAAGCCCGCTTTTTTAGCCTTTGCCAGATGAACCATCACCTCGTCTATCGATTTGGTGTAGGCATCTGGGGCCTTAGGATGTCTATAGAAGGCACAAAAAGAGCAGTCTATATTGCAAACATTTGTGTAATTTGGATTAGAATCCAATACAAAGGTAACCCGAGAAGGGGGATTTTTTAATTTTCGAATTTCTTGAGCTCTAAGCTTTAGCTCCTCTAGGGATTCTTCTTTAAAGAGCTTAAGCCCTTCTGCGAATGAGAGTCTATTTTTCATAAGGTATTTATCCAAACATTGACATAAAAGTATCGGAACGAATAAGATCTCCTATTTATTCTTTCCTAAACGTTTTTTGTCAATTTAAGTTGCTAAAAATTATCTAATGAGTTCGAATTCAAATCCCGAGTCTATGACCCATACAGCCGAAGTTATAAGCCAAGAAGAAACCTCCCTCAATCCTCAATCTGGAGCTTCCAATGCCGATCCTCATACTGATTTGATTCAGTTTGAGAATTTTGTAAAGGAATTTGAGGAGTTAAAAAATATTGAAGATAAACTCCACTTTGCAGTTGGGTATATGCGCCAATGTTTAGAGCATCGCGAAGGACCTTTCTTTCGAGAATTTTGGGAGTCGCGTAAGCTCTGTCTTCCTCTTTTTAAGGAGACAATCCCTCGTATCATCAAAAGTCAGCTTTGGAAAGATTACACTGATCTTACTCGTGAAGGACGGCGTCTTAAATCCCTTCTTGACGAGGAGACAGCCTATGCTGTTGAACAGATCGATCTTGCCATTAGTTCTATTGAGGAGGATGTCTCTAAATGGGAGGCTAATATGGGAGAGATCTCCGATGGGGGAGTTGAAGAGACTCTTCCTGAGGTTAAAACTCTTAAGGGCCATATCGATCAATACCTAAAGACACAGAGAGAACTAAACTTGCTAAATACCTTTGCTGCCAGAGTGCATGCGATGCGTAAAGAATTGCTAAAACAAGAGATGCGAGTCCGTCAAAAGAATCAGTTTTTCAATCAGCTCTCCTCTCTTGGCGACCGTATTTTCCCACCAAGGCGGGATCTTATCAAAGCCCAGAGCGAACTATTTCTTAAGGACGTCTCTTTTTTTGTGGAGAGATACTTCTCCCCAGAGACCTTTTCTGCTGAAGAAGCGCGCCGCAGCGTCTTTTTCTACCGTGACGAGATAAAATCTCTCCAAGCCTTTGCAAAGCTTCTGACACTCAATACGCATACCTTCACATCTACCCGTGAACAACTCAGCAACTGCTGGGATATGCTAAAAGGGATTGAAAAAGAGTTGAAAAAGGAGATGAATGAGCTTAAGTCGATCTCCCACGATAATGCCAATCTTGTTCGACAGAAAATGCAGGAATTTTCTGAAAAGCTCGCTGAAACACCTCTTGATCCTGCCGATGCTCTCCGCCAGCTACAAGAAATTGCTTATTTTATGCGAGAAGTGGACCTTGTACGTGATGATGTGCGCAGATTAAAAGAAGAACTTGAATATCTCAAAGCTCCCTTCCAGTCCCAGCAGGAACAGGAAGAGAAAGATCGAAAGAAAAAAGTGGAAGAGGTGGAATCCAAGCGTAAAGAGGCCATTGAACAGTTAAAGCAGAGGATCAGACATCTCCGGGAAGCTATAGACTCTCTTGATATTGCTACCCTTCGCCAAAATTGGGAAGATGCACGGGCAGAACTTGGAACACTCAAGGCTAATAAAGCCGAAAAACAGCCCCTTGAAACTGAGATGAAGATGGTCCGAGACCTGATCGCAGACAAGGAGAAGCAGGCCGTTCTCTCCCTCTCAGGCGAGGATTTAAAAACTCTTGAATCTTTGGAAGAGATCCTCTCTCAACGAAAAACGCGCCGTACAGAGATTAAGACCCAGGTGGAAGATTTAAGACGAATTGTTGGAGGCTCCGGACTCGATTTTGAAAAAGCTATGACGCTGAGCGGTCAACTTGCAGAAGAGAGAGAGCGGCTTGAAAATGTCGATGAGGGAATTTCTGAGATCGAACAAAAAATTCGCAATCTAAAAAACGCAACACTCCACTAACACCAATTATCCAGATGCACTTAAGCTTGTATTTCAGGCCGTTGGCCTGATAAAACCCCGATTTAATGCAAAACAGATCGCTCGGGGAAATTATGGAAATAATTGATCAAATTGATAGCAGCTACGTAGCAGTCTTTGATTTAGATGGTACACTTCTAAAAAAAAATAGCAGTTTTGAATTTCTCAAGTTCCTTCTCTTCAAAAAGAAGATTACACCCTTGCAGTTCCTCTATCTGGGGGGGTGCTATGGACATCATAAACTTTTTTCTACCTCTTACCAAAAACTCCATTCTCGGGTATTTAACACTTTTTTTCGGGGTTGGCCTCTTGCCTACTTTCAAGAATTGATTCCTGAATTTCTCGAAAAAAAGCTTCCTGCTTTGATCTGCCAGTCGGTTTTTGATCTTTTAACTCTCCTGCAAAGAAAAAAAATCGATCTGATGATTCTATCAAATTCCCCCTCTTTCTTAGTGCAAGAGATAGCGCGTTGTTTTGGGGTGGATAAGGCCTACGGAACCTCTTTTCTTCTTAATGCGGAAGGGAGACTTTCCGAGATAGATACAATTATGGATGGTGAAAAAAAGGCTCAGATTGTAAGAGCTTGCTGGGGTAAAAGAAAAATTATCGCTTTTTCCGATGGGATATTTGATCTTCCCTTTCTTCAGGCAGCGGATATCCCTATCTGCACGAGACCTTGTAGGAAACTTAAAAAAATTGCTAAAACAATGAAATGGAGAATTCTTTGAAAAAGAAAATTGGTTTTTTTGGTGGGTCCTTTGATCCGATCCATTTTGGACATCTCAATTTGGCAATTGAAATTCTCGAGAAAAAAAAACTCGATGAGGTCTGGTTTTCCCCCGCTTTCATCTCTCCTTTTCGCCTTAGCAAGCCCCCAATTTCTGCAATTGATCGGGTCAATATGGTAAAACTTGCACTGGACAACACCCCTTTTTTTCGCTGTTTTGAAGATGAAGCCACAATTGCGGGGGCCTCCTATACAATTGAAACAATGCAAAAGGTGCAAGCTGAGAACCATGATAATGTTTTTTTTATTATTTTAGGTGAAGATAGCCTGCCCACTTTCCATTTATGGAGAGAGTCGCAAAAATTGGCGGCAATAGCACCTCTGCTTATTGGCTGCAGGAGAGAGGTAGCTCTTTTGGAGAGACTAGAAACCCTTCCCATGCCCCCTTCTATTAAAGAAGCAATAAAAGTTGGGATTGTCGAAACTAAATTGATGGAAATCAGTTCTACCGAAATTAGAGAGAGAATAAAAAAAAGACTTTATTGTAATCATCTTCTTCCATCGAAAGTACTGGACTATATTACTGAAAATCAATTATATTTTTAGACCTTGGAAAAAAGAAGGTGACCGGGGTGGCTGAGCCGAGAGAGGATCCTCTACAGTTGCTCAATTTGATCGCGCAAGAGATTTTCGATAAAAAGGGATTTAATATTTTAGGTCTTGATGTTAGAGACATCTCGACCTTAACAGACTTTTTTATCATTGCTGAAGGAAATGTCGATAGGCACGTTAGAGCCATTGCGGAGGCAATAATTGAGACTCTCAAAGCTAGAGGGAATAGACCGATACATGTAGAGGGGTTGCAGGATGGAGATTGGGTGGTCATCGATTACATGGAAGTTGTGATCCATCTTTTTATGCCTGGAATGCGTGAGAAGTATCGATTGGAAGAACTTTGGCATGAGGGAAAAATTGTCGATTTGACAATCCTCCTCTTGGAAAAGAGCAGACCTTTAGAAAAATATCAATAAGGGATATATGGCAAAAAAACGGATCGTTGTTACAGGAATGGGCGTAGTTTCCTGTTTTGGGAATGATGTCTCGAAGTTTTACGATGCACTCTTAGCAGGTACTAGCGGTGTAAGACCCATCTCCACTTTTGATGTTTCAGATTATCCTACCCGTTTTGCAGCCTCTGTCCCCGATTATGATGTTGAAGGGTATATAGATAAAAAACAGGCGCGCCGCATAGATCCTTTTATCCGTCACGGTCTTGTAGCCGGCAAAAAAGCCCTTGAGATGGCTGGCTGTTTTCCTCATAAGCTAGGTGTACTCAACCCCGATAGATGTGGGGTGATTATTGGCTCAGGCATGGGAGGAATGGAGACTTTTTTTGAGGGTACGCAAGCTCTTACAGATAAAGGGGTAAAGCGGCTAACGCCCTTTTTTGTCCCCTATATCATTACAAATATGGCTGGTGCCCTTCTCGCCATTGATTTGAATTTTCGAGGTCCAAACTACTCTATCTCTACTGCATGTGCAACGGCCAATTATGGGATTGTCTCGGCTGCCAATCACATTCGCCTAGGACATGCCGATCTGATGATCTGCGGGGGAGCCGAAGCTGCTGTCAATCCGATTGGACTCTCCGGATTTGTGGCCAACCGGGCTCTTTCTGTACGCAATGAGGGATATGAAAAAGCCTCTCGTCCATGGGATTGCGGTCGTGATGGATTTGTGATAGGAGAGGGAGCTGGAGTGCTTGTTTTAGAGAGTCTAGAGCATGCCCTAGCAAGAGGAGCGCCTATTATTGCAGAGTACCTGGGCGGCGCCTTCACCTGTGATGCCTTTCACATGACAGCTCTTCGGGATGATGGTTCGGGCATTTCCAATTGCATCCATCTCGCTTTGGCAGACGCAGAAGTGCCCAAAGAGAGAGTCAACTACATCAATGCCCATGCAACCTCTACGCAGCTCGGCGATATGGTTGAGGTCCAAGCAATTAAAAATGTCTTTGGCCCTTCTGTAAAAAATCTTAAAATGAATGCCACAAAATCGATGATAGGCCACTGTCTTGGTGCCGCAGGGGGAGTTGAAGCAATTGCTACCCTTAAAGCCATCGAAACTGGCAGACTGCACCCCACGATCAATCTTGACGATCCTGAAAAAGGGCTGGAAGGCATTGATCCTGTAGCTCTTGTGGCTCAAAATCATCAAGTCGATATAGCCCTTTCCAACTCCTATGGTTTTGGCGGGCATAACTCCTCTGTTGTCTTTGGCAGATACAGAGAGTAAAAGCCCCCATTTGAACGTTTTATCCCTTTTTGTTGTCTAAGTAGATAGTTATACATCCAATCTTTTGAAAGTGTGGACTTTGCAAGAGAATTGGGGGTGGTGAGCGTGCTACCACTTTCTACAAGTCATACAAGTGTAGCTTGTAGGCTTAGCTCATAGAGAAGTGCCGCAAGATGCCAGTGTTGGCTCGGGGAAGTTAAGTTGTGATTCTTTCCTTATTTTTTAAGGAATTTTAAATCATCTTTGAAAGGGGTTCTTAACCTGAGACTTCTAGAAAACGAGCAATGGGGGGCAGCGGCATGCACGCATAGTTCATGTTTTCTCCCGAAAACGGGAAATTTCATCTTGAGAAATTAAACTTCTCAGGTGAAGAGGAGCGAGTCTGTTGACTTGCTCTTTTTTTTGTGTAAAAATCCCCATCATGAATAGAAAAGAGCATTCTTTTGGAATTATTCCATTGCGTAAAGTTGGAAAAACTTTTGAGGTTTTGCTTGTAAAACATCAAGCGGGCCACTGGGCGTTTCCCAAGGGACATGCTGAGATTCATGAAACTCCTCAAGAGACGGCGGAAAGGGAACTTTTTGAAGAGGTGGGTTTAAAGGTTGATAAATGGATCCTGACGGCTCCCCTCGAAGAGAGTTATACCTTCCAAAAAATGGATGATCTGATAAGTAAAGCGGTTACCTATTTTCCAGCTTTTGTTACAGGGCTCTTAAACTTGAGAGAAGCCGAAATTAGCGATGCAAAATGGCTTTCCCTCGAGGATGCTGAAACCCTTTGCACTTTCCCCCCCTCAAAAGCTCTCTGCGAGATGCTTAAGCAATCATGCCCTTCCTATTATTAAATTTTTTTGTTATAAACATTTTGCGTACGTTAGCTTCCTCTTATGGGGCGTTTCTCTGTTACTGTAGAGTTGACTTTTAGGGTTTTTCAAGACATACTTATCTCTCATGAAAAAGATTGCTATTTTTGGAAGTACAGGCTCAATTGGCCAAAGCACGGCTCAAGTTGTGCAACATCTTTCGGATGAATTTGAAGTGGTAGCATTGGCTGCCTCTTCAAACATTGAACGCTTGGCGGAGCAAATTATTTTATTTCGCCCAAAAATTGTAGCTGTTGCAGATCCTCGGAAAGCAGCGGAGCTGCGCGCCATGAGCCATCTGCCCCCTGTAGAGATTCTTGAAGGGGATGATGGAATAGAAGAGATGGCCCTAACGCAAGAGATCGACTTTGTAGTAATGGCAATTGTCGGGATGAAAGCCCTGCGTCCAACACTCGCTGCCATAAGAGCAGGTAAATCCATTGGCCTTGCAAGCAAAGAGGTTCTGGCAACAGCCGGAGAGCTTGTAAGATCTTTTGCTAAAGAAAAAAATGTCACTATTTTGCCGATAGACTCTGAACATAGTGCAATCTTTCAGTGTTTGCAAAAAGAGAAAAGAGAGAATATTTCAAAGGTAATCTTGACAGCATCAGGGGGCCCTTTCCGAAAACATAGTCTAGAAGAGCTTAAAAATGTGACCGTGAAAGATGCCCTGAATCATCCTACCTGGAATATGGGAGCAAAAGTCACTGTCGATTCATCCACATTGATGAATAAGGGTCTCGAGATGATTGAGGCTGCCTATCTTTTTGATTTATCTCCCCAAATGATCGAAGTTGTGATTCATCCTCAGAGCATTGTCCATAGCTTTGTTCAATGCGTCGATGGCTCTATGCTAGCTCAGCTCTCTCCGCCCAATATGATTTATCCCATCCAGTACGCACTGACTTATCCTGATAGGCGCACCGTTCCATTACCTCCTTTTGATATTACAAAGAGCCCGTCTCTGGAATTTTATCCTCCCGACTTTCAAAAGTTTCCTGCTTTAACCCTTGCTTACCAAGCCCTTGAAAATGGCCTCTCTTACCCATGCTATCTCAACGCAGCAAATGAAATCCTTGTTGAGCGGTTTTTGCAAGATGATATCTCTTGGAAAGATATCTTAATTAAACTAGATCAGTTATTACAAAAGCATTGCCCTGAAAAGATCCACTCGCTCGGTCTGTTGCTTGAGGTAGACAGAGAGGCGCGGGCAGAAGCAATGCAGATTTAAATCTTCAATCCTTAGAGAATATGACATTTTTTACTATTGTTCTTGCAGCGTTAGCTCTTGGTATTTTGATCTTTATCCATGAACTTGGCCATTATATTGTCGCGCGCCTTGTTGGGATGAAAGTAGAAATCTTTAGTATCGGCTTTGGCCGTCCAATCTTAAAATGGCGCCTGCAGGGTGTCGATTGGCAACTGGGCTGGATCCCTTTTGGAGGGTATGTCAAGATCATGGGCATGGAGCTTGGAAAGCAGGAGAAGGAGAAGGGGATTGAACCCCATGAGATCCCTGATGGCTTTTTTGCCAAGTCTCCTTTTCGACGGATGCTTGTTGCAATTGCAGGTCCCATCGCTAACCTGATTCTTGCCTTCCTGCTTTTTTGCGTTCTCTTTTTCATTGGCGGACGGGATAAACCTTTTTCTGAGTATACTCATATTGTTGGGTGGGTTGATCCCAGTTCGGAGCTCTACGCATCAGGATTAAGGGCCGGCGATGCAATCACAGCCTATAACGGAAAGAAATTTACCGGCAGCAAGGACCACCTCTACGCAGCAATGCTTGGAAGTGGGAGGGTCAAGGTAGAGGGCTATCATATCGATTATGCGACCAAAGAAGAGCATCCATTCACCTATAACATTGAAAGCTATCCTGCTCCCAATATGGTAGAGGGAATTAAAACGACCGGCGTTTTAAGCGGGGCAAAGTATCTGATCTATCAGCCGCTGCAAAATAGCTCTCTTCCACTATCAGAAGGCTCTCCCATGGCCGGAAGTGGCATAGAGTCTGGGGATCGATTAATGTGGGCCGATGGAGAGCTGCTCTTCTCATTGGAACAATTAAAAAATATACTTAATGGCTCAAAGGCTCTTTTAACCATCGAAAGAGAGGGAAAGACCCTCCTTTCTCGTCAACCTAAAGTGCGAGCTGGCGATCTCATTCTTCCCTTTGATGTGAAGGCTGAATTTTCAGATTGGCACTATGAGGCGGGAATCAAAAAACCTTGGAAGGAGCTCTTCCTTCTTCCCTATAATATCTCTTCTTCGGGGGTGGCACAGCATCGGCTGCGATTCATCGATGATGAGCTTTATAACAGGGCCTTTCCCACCCATCCCTACTCGGAAGCGCTTGATGAGCCTCTGCATCCCGGAGATAAGATTATCGCTGTCGATGGCATCCCTATTCAAAGCGGCCATCAGCTTCTCAAATTGATACAGGATAAAAGAGTTCAGCTTATCGTTAAATCTCATGATCCCTCTCTTAGTACTAAACTTCTTTGGACTAAAGCGGACTCTATTTTTGAGGACTCCTTTGATCTCAAGGCAATCTCGGAGCTTTCAAAGAGCATTGGGAAGGAAAAAGGTGTAAGGACAACTGGTAATTATCACCTCCTCAATCCGGTTACTCCCAAAAGGCTTGATCAGCTTGCTTTAACATCCCCGCTGCAAAAACAGTTTATGGAGCAGATCGAGAGCAAACGCAAAGAGATTGAGGGCATGAAGGATCTGAAGAAAAAAGAGGCCCTTCTCGCTGCTTTAAAAAATGCTGAGAATGAATATCTTTTAGGAATCTCCCTCACTGATCGATTGGTCGAGTATAACCCCTCTCCTTTCGCTCTTTTTGGCAATGTTTTCAGTGAGACATGGCTTACTTTAAAGTCTCTTGTTTCAGGGTATTTGCATGTGAAATGGCTCAGCGGTCCTGTTGGGATTGTTCAAGTTATCCAACATGGCTGGCAAGTAGGCATTGGCGAGGCCCTCTTTTGGATAGCTGCCATTAGCCTCAATTTGGGCTTTTTAAATCTGCTTCCCATCCCTGTGTTAGATGGGGGATATATCTGTCTCTCTCTTTGGGAGATTTTTACTCGCCGCCGCCTTAAAGCCAAAACGATGGAGAAGATTATTCTTCCCTTTGTCGTGATTTTAATTGCACTGCTAATTTTCCTAACCTTTCAGGACATCTCCCGCTTCTTCTAAAAAATGAGGCTCCTAATAAAAGTTATACCTACTTATTATCGATTTCAGATATAAGTGTGTATAACTTGAAATAAGTACGAAGTTATGGATCCCATCAAAAATCCCTTTTCACCGGGGGCCGGTTCTCCACCACCTGAGCTGGTCGGAAGAGATCCCGCTCTTGAACAAGCTCGAATTCTTTTAGGCCGTATCAAAAATAAACGACCTGAAAAGAGTATGCTATTAACCGGGCTTCGAGGAGTTGGCAAGACAGTACTGCTCAATGAAATTGAACAGTTGGCTATTAGAGAGGGTTTTAGAACTATTTTTATTGAAGCCCATGAAAATATTGCTCTGGGTCCGTTGATTTTTCCCTATCTTCGCACCCTTCTTTTTGATTTAGATCGCATGGCAGGAATGAGCCACAAAGTAAAGAGGGGGTTAGCTGTTCTCCGGAGTTTCATTGGCACTATTAAAATGACATTAGGGAGTGAGGTTACTATTGGCATAGATATTGAGCCGGAGAGAGGATCGGCTGATAGCGGAGATTTGGAAATCGATCTACCCAATCTTTTCGTTGCTATTGGAGAGGCAGCTGAAGAGCGGAAATCAGCTGTGGCAATCTTAATCGATGAGGTTCAATACTTCAGCCAAAAAGAGCTTGGAGCTCTTATTGTAGCGATGCACAAAATCCAGCAGCGTCAGCTGCCTATATTGCTTTTGGGAGCTGGGCTCCCTCTCCTCCAAGGGCTAGCGGGAGAAGCAAAATCCTATGCTGAACGATTGTTTAGTTTTCCTGATATTGGAGCATTATCTCAAGAGGAAGCAGCAATTGCTCTAAAAGAACCCGCACAGGCTGTGGGAGTTCATTTCGATTCTGCAGCCCTTGAAGAAATATTTCGTCTTACAAAAGGTTATCCCTACTTTCTTCAAGAATGGGGTTATCAAGCTTGGAACATTGCAGAGTCTAGTCCGGTCACCCTACAGACGATCCAAAAAGCTACAGCCGCCGTCATTCGACGCCTCGATCAAAACTTTTTTCGTGTACGCTTTGACAGGTTGACTCCTAGTGAGAAGAATTTTTTACGCGCAATGGCGCAGCTCGGTCCTAGTCCTCAACGAATAGGGGATGTCGCAGATATTTTGAACAATAAAACTGCCAGCTTAAGTCCTGTGAGAGCCAAACTGATCAAAAAGGGAATGATCTTCAGTCCTGCATATGGAGATATGGCCTTTACAGTTCCCCTTTTTGACGAGTTTATGGTGCGCGTGATGCCCGAATGGCCCTTAATACCAAATATCATGGTATAAGATAAGAAAGCGCTTGGGAGAACCCCAAGCGCTTATAGATATTATTTATCTTTATCGTCGAGGACTTCGACATCAGCCTCTTCGATATTATCCTCATTTTTTGGAGGAGGAGTATCGTGAGGAGGAGCCCCATGCGGCGCAGCACCAGCTCCCGGAGGAGGGGTCCCGCTCTTCATAGAGTCTCCAATTTTTTGCATATGCTCATTGAGCTCTTGGGTGGTTGACTTAATCCTATCTAAATCGCCCCCTTCAAGTGCTTTTTTGACCGCATCGACTTTTGATTGAATATCGCTTGTCACATCAGCTGGAATCTTATCCTTATAGTCTCTGAGAGCCTTTTCAGCCCGAAAGACGAGCGCATCAGCCTCATTACGAGTTTCGGCCGCTTCTTTTTTCTTGCGATCCTCCTCTTTGTGCGCTTCAGCATCTTTAACTAGACGCTCAATCTCCTTCTCATTAAGTCCGGATTTTGCTTCGATGCGGATTTTCTGCTCTTTACCCGAGGAGTGGTCTTTTGCTGAGACGTGCAAAATTCCATCGGCATCGATATCAAAAGCCACCTCAATCTGTGGAACTCCACGCTGAGCCGGAGGGATGTCTGTCAAATCAAAACGTCCAATCTCCTTATTGTCCCGCGCCATAGGCCGTTCCCCTTGAAGAACGACAATAGTGACCGCGGGCTGATTATCAGAGGCTGTCGAAAAGACCTGCTTTTTCTGAGTAGGAATCGTTGTATTGCGCTCAACAAGAGGAGTCATTACCCCGCCGAGTGTTTCAATACCAAGAGTCAGAGGGATCACGTCGAGAAGAAGAACATCTTTCACATCTCCTGCAAGCACGCCGCCCTGGATTGCTGCTCCAACTGCGACAACTTCATCAGGGTTCACTCCTTTATGAGGTTCTTTATTAAAGATCTCTTTTACAATTGATTGAACAGAAGGCATGCGGGTCATACCGCCGACCAAAATCACCTCATCGATCTGCTCTCTTGTTAAGCCTGCATCTTTAAGTGCCTTGAGGCAGGGCTCTCTTGTCCTTTCCAGGAGATTAGAAGTTAAGTCCTCAAGCTTCGCACGTGTTAAATTCAAAGCGAGGTGTTTTGGACCGGAGACATCCATTGTGATAAAAGGCTGATTGATCTCGGTTGTTTGCACACCAGAGAGTTCAATTTTTGCCTTTTCGGCTGCATCACGCAGGCGCTGGAGAGCCATCTTATCCTTGCTTAAATCGATGCCATGCTCTTTTTTGAACTCATCCATCATCCAGTGGATAATGGCATTATCAAAATCATCACCCCCCAGGTGGGTATCTCCATTTGTAGAGAGCACTTCAAAAACACCCTCCCCAATTTCAAGAATGGAGATATCAAAAGTTCCGCCTCCCAAGTCAAAGACAGCAATTTTTTTATCGACACCCTGCTTATCTAACCCATATGCAAGAGCTGCAGCTGTTGGCTCGGGGATGATCCTCTTGACGTCAAGGCCCGCAATCCTGCCGGCATCTTTTGTCGATTGTCTTTGCGAATCATTGAAGTAGGCAGGCACAGTGATCACAGCCTCAGTTACTTCTTCTCCAAGATAGGCTTCAGCGGTCTCTTTCATTTTAATAAGGATTTGTGCACTGATCTCTTCAGGAGTGATAACCTTTCCATCGATTTCAAAGCCCACTTTACCATTAGGTAATGGAACAACTTTATAAGAGACAGTGCGGATCTCCGATTGCACTTCATCAAAAGATCTTCCGATGAACCGTTTGCAAGAATTGATCGTCCTTTCCGGATTAGTTACCGCTTGCCGTTTGGCAGGGATTCCAACAAGACGCTCATTATCTTTGTATGCAACGACGGAAGGCGTTGTGCGGCCCCCCTCTGCGGAGGTAATGACCTTGGCCTGGCCTCCCTCCATAATTGCGACGCAGGAGTTAGTAGTCCCAAGGTCGATCCCAATGATTTTTCGACTTTTTTTCTTTTCAGTCATTGCTTCCTCCTTCATTTGTTTGTTTATTATCTTCTTCTTGGAGAGAAGAACGAGGGCTCTTTGCAACTTTTACACGAGCTACACGAATGGCCTTCTCTCCCATTTTATACCCTCGGACACACTCTTCAATCACAGTACCGGGAGGATATTCATTAGTTTCTATCATCTCAACAGCCTCATGAAGATGAGGATCAAATTGAGATCCAAGAGATTTATATTCTTTAACGCCTTGATTAGAAATGGCATCTTTAAATTGACCCAGAATCATTTCAAATCCTATAGCCCAATTTTTAACTTCAGGCGTGGCCTTTTCTGCAATTCCGAGAGCCTTTTCAAAATGATCAAGAGGGGTTAAGATATCGGAGATCACATTTTCTACAGCGTAACGCGTTAGATCTTGCTTCTCTTTCTGCATCCGTTTCCGAGCGTTTTCAGACTCGGCAAGAAGGCGGACATATTTCTCCTTATATTCTCTTAAAGAGTCAGCAAGAGCTTGCAGCTCTGTGATTCCACAGCTGCCACTCTCTTGTTGTAGGCCTTCCTCGGAAGTGGAGGGCTCGTTTTCATTTTTTTCTTCTTCTATATCATCTCTCATATGTTACTCTTTGATTTCGATTAATGATTTTATACCCAAAGCCTCTCCAGACCTTTGAGTGATCTTTCTCTCCTCTTTTTCAAGATAAGGGGTTCTAGGCTCTCGAAAAGTTAGCTTGAACTTATATAAACTTGTTGTAAGAGCTTTTGTTAAAATCTCCGAAAAGAGCTGCAAAGCTCCAAAAAGATGAGGATAGGGCATGCGGGAGGGCCCAAGTAAGCCAATTGAGCCAACTATAACCTGGTTAATACGATAGGGGACTGCAATGATCGAACAGATGGAAGCTGTACTTGAGTAGGGAGAGAGGTCTTGCCCAATCCAATATCGGAGGGTGCTACTTTTAGCAGAGTCATTGAGAAGGAGGCGCATCTGGGTGGAGTTTTCAAAAAGGGAGAGGGCCGAAGCAATAGCTACTGGGTCATTGAATTCAGGGTAGGAGAGTAGCTCCGCAAACCCTGTTCGCATGATCTCCTCATCGCTAAAATTTGAATAGCGCACAAGGTAGCGGACCATGATCTCATTGTACCAGCGTTTTGCTAAATGGAGCTCCTCATCAGAGAGAAGAGCCGGTGTCATTCCGGTCTGTTTGCTGCGGACCGAGAGAATAAAGTAGTTTTCGATCCGTTTGAGTGCAAAAGAACTAATTTTTTTTTCAGCTGATAAAAGCTCGGTGTAGATCTGCCCAAAATCTGTAATAAGAACACATAAAATGCGTTTTTGGTCGATTATAACAAGCTTGATATCGACTATGAAATCATGGTCAAAACGCACCGAAGATAAAAAAACAGGATATCCAACAATTTTTGAAAAAAAATCTAAACTGCGATGCAAATAGGAGGAGAGTTCCCGTTTTTCAAAATTCTTAAAGGGGGTAAGCTTCTCTTCGATTTTAGGATCGATTTTTGGATTTTGCAAAGACTCTTTGGCATAGAGACGGTAGGCAGCTGTTGTGGGGATTCTTCCTCCTGAAGCGTGCTGTTGGATAAGAAAGCCTTTTTCTTCGAGCTCAGCAAAGTAATTTCTAATCGTCGCAGAGCTCATAGTTTCAAAGAAACTATCTTTAAGTGTTTGAGAGCCAATAGGTTTACCTGTGCTAATGTAGAGCTCAATTACCCCCATTAGCAATTCATGCTCTCGGCTTTCTCTTTTTGATTTCTTTCCTTGCATAGTAAAGTTTTACTGTTGAATTGATAAAATTGTAAGGTAAGACACTCTTAAGGTCAAGCTTTTTTAGCACTCTTTGTCTTTGAGTGCTGGATTTTTTATAATCTTGTATAATATTATTACTTTCTTTATAATGAGGTTAAGAAATAATTAATGGTGAGTTAGTTTATGGTTGATTCAATTCAGGCTACTATTTTCTCTTCTAATTTGTTGACAGATCCTCTTTGGACAGGAGAGGGTTATCTTGCGATGGAGTTGCTAGCTACACTTGTAGATATCGCCCTCTTGAAGATTGCTTTAGATATTTTGAAGAGCTTTGGAGAAAATATTCGAGAGGAGGCAGTCCGCTCCAAAGAGGTTCATCGCAGCAATGAGCTTATTGCGACCTCTTTGCAAGGCGAGCGGCTCAAGCTCCACTTTCGGCTTGAAGACCTTCCGCCTCGTTCCCCAACAGAGCTTAGCCTCTACACCCCCATCTAATTGTATATGAAAGCAATTAAACGCAAAGGTGCAAAGAAAGATTTTGATAATCAAGGGCCTGTAAATAATAGAATTGGAAGAAGAAGGATGACATTTTTAATACTTGGAAATGACATTAAAAGCTTTTCTTAGCGACTTTGCGTTTAATTCCTTTATTTTAAGGTGTGGGCCCAGGAGAGGAGGTCGTTGACGTCGATCAATTGTTTCTCTCCTTTGCGGGACTCGATCTCTAGCTTTCCCTCTTCGGTAAAGGACTTACCAACAATTATCTTGAAGGGGATTCCCAAAAGATCGCTATCCTTAAGCTTAAACCCTAGCCGCTCATCGCGGTCATCCAAAAGAGGCTCAAGCCCCGCTTCTAAAAGTTGGGTATAAACTTCCTCAGCTTTGCTGACAAGAGCTGGGTTTTTGGATGTTGCAAAAGTGATAAAGATTTTAAAAGGGGCCGCATTAAGGGGCCAAATAATCCCTTTTTCATCATGGAGTTGTTCCACCATAGCGGCAGCAACTCTTCCAATTCCAATCCCATAGGTTCCCATCCAGAGAGGCTGCGTTTTGGCATCCTCAGCTTGAAAGGTCGCTTCCAACTTCTCGCTATATTTGGTGCCAAGGTTAAAAATATGGCCTACCTCAATTCCTCTTTGGGCTTTGTAAACCCCTCCTTCAACATGAGGGCATTCATCCCCCTCTTCTGCTAACAGGAAGTCATCACATTCAGGATGGGGAAGGTCCCGCCCCCAATTCACATTGATAAAGTGAATATCCACAATATTTGCGGCGCAGACAAAATTTTTCATCGCTTTACACGTTTTGTCGGCATAAAAACGTAACTTTAGATTTAGTGGTCCAATAAAGCCTGGTTTAGAGCCTGTAAGCCCCAAGATCTCAGCATCAGTTGCGAGAGCCACTTCCGTTGCAGAAAAATGGCTGCCTACTTTCACCTCATTGACCTGTCTATCTCCACGGATTCCAATAGCTACAAATTCCTCTTTGTCTGCAAAGGTGAGTTTGTAGATCATTGTTTTCAGAATAAGCTCCTTCGCAACGTTTAAAAATTGGGCAAGGTCAGTGATGGAGGAGACATTTGGGGTGGGAAGCTCTTTTTTCTCTTTTTCTACCGACGCATAAGTAAATGGTGGGGGAATAGCCTCAGTTGTTTCGACATTCGAAGCGTAATCCTGGCATACCATCACCAGATCCTCACCAATATCCGCCACGACTTGAAACTCTTCAGATTTTCCTTTGCCGATTTTACCTCCATGGGCCGTCACAATGACAAAATTAAGGGAGAGACGTCTAAAAACTTCCGAGTAGGCATGGCGCATTGCCTCATACTGCTTTTCCATCATGACTGGCGAGTCGGAAAAGGAGTAGCCATCTTTCATCACAAACTCTTTGCCCCGCATGAGGCCAAAACGAGGACGGATCTCATCGCGGAATTTTGGACCAATTTGAAATAAATTCAGAGGAAGCTGCTTATAGCTTGTCACCCAGTTGCTCACAAGATAGGTCATCACCTCTTCATGGGTGGGGGCCAAACAGAATTCATGTCCCTCCCGATCCTCCAGAGTATATAAGAGGTTCTCGGCTGTAAAATCGGCCCAACGTCCTGTTTTTTCCCAAAGCTCTTTAGGGTGCAAAAGGGGAAGAGAGACCTCCTGAGCCCCTGCTTTTTCCATCTCTTCACGCACGATTTGGCTGATTTTACGAATCACTTTCCACATCAGGGGTGTGTAAATGTAGAGCCCCTTACCAAGTTTTCGAATATAGCCTGCTCTTTCGAGGAGTTGGTGCGAGATGATCTCGGTCTCATTGGGATTCTCTTTAAAAGTTTTAAAAAAGAGTTTTGATAAGCGCATGAATTATCCTATTTTTGAGAAAGAAGGTAGCAGGTAGCTTGGGGGATTTCCAGTGAAAAATCCATTAAATCGTACAATGAAAAAAAAATTAGTATTTTTTTTTAATCTAAAAAAAGTTATTTTTTTTGTGAAGATTGTTTAAAGAATTTTTAGATTATGAAAGTTATTATTAATGAAGTATTAATTCTTAATTTAGGAAAATATTATGCAGCCCTCTTTTTCTTTTGCCCCGTCGTGTAGACCTATTATTTGGGTAGAGGAAACAAATGCCTCTTCTGCCTCTTCTAATAAGCGCAAAAAACCTGATCAAGATACAGACACCTCTTCTCCACAGCTTTCGCAACCAACACCTTCTAAAAGACCCTCCTTCGAAGGGAGCGAGTCCATAAGGCATAACGCTCTCCTGGCCCACCTTGAAGGATTCTTTAGGATAGATTTGAGAAGCTTTTTTAATAGACTCTCTCCCTATCGGAAAGAGCTTTTTTTGAAGACTCTATTGATGCTTGAAAGTAAAAAGCTGTCACTCACTTATCCTCAGGGTTCTCGGTTGGAAGCTCTTCTCCTATCAACTCTTCCT
>JABDDZ010000008.1 GCA_013287335.1 Chlamydiota bacterium
CATTTTTCTCTGCCCATTCGACTGCTTTTTTGGTATAGCTAGCCTTGGCAAGAGAGCCCTGAGAACTCATCTGCGCCAAAAGAAGAAGCCCGCGCCTTTTGGGAAGTCCAACCTCTTTAAGCCCCTCGATAATACCAGGTCCTGGGACAATGTGGGCATTCACAATATCTGCCCAATCTGAAATGCGATAAATCCCCCCCTGATATTGCATTTTTACCGTATTGCCAATATCGGCAAACTTGCGATCCTCAAAGATTAAAAAATGGTGCTTTTCAGCAAGAGCGACAAGAGAAGTCGTGAATTCAGGAGTAAAGTCGTCGAGGATATCAATATGAGTCTTTAACATGCAGATCTCAGGCCCCAAGCTATCGGCCAGGAGCAAAAGCTCTTGGCAGCATGTCACATCAGCGCTAAGGGCTAAATTACTCTGCTTCTCATCCATTAATGCTAAAAGGCGTCGCCCTGTGGGGTTAAGAGCCTGCAAGCTACGCTGGGAATAGGAGAGTCTTTTTTTACTTGGCACTATTTAAAAATTGGTTCACTTGATTAAATACCGAGGGAGAGATCTTCTCTTCCTGGCGCAAAATTTCTAACATCTCGCTGAGTTTAAGAAGAGAGTGGAGCCGATATCCCTTGGATTCAATGTTCTCTTTGCCCCCCTGCTCCCGATCAATAACGATAATAACATCGCTGACTTTAAGCCCTACATCAGCAAGGGGAGTGATGGTTTCAAATACACTTGAGCCCGTTGTCACAAGATCCTCCACAACAAGGCAGGTGTCGCCGGCAGTGAAATGCCCTTCAATCATTCGTTTAAGGCCATAATCTTTAGCTTCTTTACGTCGCATAACCATGGGAATATTGTGGCCAATAGAGAGGGCTGTTGCTATTGGCAAGGCAGTATAAGGAACGCCGCAGACGCAATTAAAGGAGAGCTTTTCAACCTTTTCCCACATCAGTTCAGCCGTTTCACGCAAAAGGCGAGGATGGGAGATTAGAAGCCGCAGATCGAGGTAGATTGGAGAGGTCACACCGCTTTTTAGCTTAAACTCTCCAAAGTTGATAGATCCAATGCGGTGCAGGGCAATCGTAAGTTCTTTTATCTTTTGATACATTTTTCCCATCTCAGTTTATGATATCTCAGAGCAAGGTAGGGGTCCCATAGCATGCCCATTGCGCTCATTGCAACATCAGCGCCCGCTTCAAAAAGGTCATCGAAATGCTCTTCTCTTGTCACTCCTCCCGTTGCCATTAGAATGAGCCCTAAACCCTCTTCCCTATTAATTGCATTAAGCCATTTAGTAAACTCCAATCCTGCATTTCTGATAAGTCCACCGCAGACTCCTGCATGCAGCCTTTTTTCACCCAGCGCCGGACGTCCATCTTCCTCTACAACTTGCATGCTGATGGTATTGATTCCGCAAATCGCATGGGCGCCCCCCTTTTTGGCAGCAATCATTGTCTTTCGTAAACTCTCCTTATCAGGAAAGAGGCCTACCTTGATAATCAGTGGGAGAGTGGGAGTTGCTTTTCTGATCTGCGCTGAGATCCGATAGACTGCATCTGCATTTGTAAAGAGCGATCCCTCGCATGTGGTGACATTGGGGCAGGAGAGGTCAGCTTCAATGATTTGTGCTCCTCCATCCGCTGCAATTTTGGCAGCAATTGCGAAATCATTCTCAAAATCCTCACCCTCTCTTGGCGTTCCCACAACAGAGACGATAAGCACCTGTCCGGGAGAGAGGGCGCCCCGGGCTTTTGCAATATCAGCAAGAAGGAACTCTGAATCAAAAGAGGGGATTCCAAAGGAGTTTGTTGCAGAAAGGGACTCAATGTCAGTTGGCTCTGCCGCTCTTTTTTTAATGATCTTTTTTTCATCCTCTCGTGTGAGGGGACGGTTAAAATCGACATAGACCATATTGGGCAGGGGATGGGCCGGATGCGGCTTTGAACGGATGGTCTTGTAAGTGACAATATCAAATCCCATTTGGGCTGCAAAAATCACCCAATTGCTATTTAAAAGAGGACCTGCTGGAACTCCGATGGGACTTGCCACTTGATATCCTAAAAAATCGACCCACGTCTCTTTGGAAGAAAAAGAACGTTGGGGGATCTCTCCTTTAAAAAAGGGACCCTGCGTTGCATTCTCCAAATAGCTCTTCGCCATATCGTATATTGGAGGGTAGTTGGGCCACCAAATGGGAAAAGTTTCCTCTTGTTTTTGCATCTTTATCCCTTTTTTGTTAGATGAGAGGGATGAGCACAACCCAATCACCTATTATTAAAATTTTTGCTGGCTTCCGCCTCTCCCCCGATCTTAAAGAAGCGGTTAGAGGGGAGAAGAGCCACCTTACTGCAGAGCTTCAAATCATCCCCCACCAGGGCAGAGAGTATATCGGCATCTACTTGGAATCTGCAACCCCTACAGTCCAAGAGATTAAAGATGTCCATGAAAAAATCCACACTCTCATTCAGGCTATTTTTTTTGACCTGCGCTTCTGCACTCCCTCATTTGTCGTCTTTCCCCAGCTTTTTCTTGGATGATTCGCTGCCTGCTGCAAAGTATACTTTGCCTTTAAGGATGGTAAAAATAGGCCATCCCAATAATCTCTGCCCTGCAAAGGGGCTCCAACCGCACTTGGTTTTAAGCTCCTTATTCTGGACCTCTTTTTCTAGTTGAAGATCTACAATAACAAGGTCATTATTTTGCGGAAGGCCAAAGATTTTTTCAATGTTTGTGCGGGTGAGAGAGATCAATTTTTCAATTGTGAGTTTTTTTTGCGAAACTGCATTGAGGAGAAGAGGAAGCAGGGTCTCAATACCCGGGATCCCGGAGGGGGCTTCCCCATAAGGCCTTCTCTTTTCAGAGAGGAGGTGGGGTGCATGGTCTGTGCCAATGGTATCGATTGTTCCGTCATAGATCCCCTCGAAAAGCGCCTCCTGGTCCTCTTTTGTGCGTAGAGGAGGATTCATTTGTACAAGTGTCCCCCAAACCGCATAGGCCTCTTCATTCAAAAAAAGATGGTGGGAGCAGCACTCTGCAAAAACGGGAACTCCGCACTTTTTAGCCTCTCGAACAAGAGCTATCTCCTCTTTTGTGCTCATATGAAGCACATAGAGAGGGGTTTGATATTTAGCAGAGAGGGCAATTGCCTTTTTTGTGGCGGTAATGGCAGCTAATCTTGAGCGGATTTTAGAATGAATCGCAGGATCGGTTTCGAAAGGATATTTTTTCTTATTCTCCCGCAATATCATCTCATCCTCAGCGTGGACAGCTACGAGAAGATTGTGAGCTTTTGCCCTTTGAAAAACAGCATCAAGGGTTTGATCATCATCGATGACAAGACCTCCCGTGCTGCATCCCATAAAGACTTTGATAGCGATCATCTCATGGGCGGCCTTTCCAATCTCCTCCAAATGCTCCTTATCGGCTCCAAAATAGAGGCCATAGCGCAAGGGAATTCCAATAGTTTCCAGTTGAGAGTTGATCAGGAGTTTTTTTTCTAAAAAGCGCTCAAGAGTCGTAGAGGGGGGATTTGTGTTTGGCATATCGAGCACTTGGGTGACCCCACCGCGTATTGCAGCGGAGGCTCCTGTCATCCAATCCTCTTTTGCCTCACCTCCAGGTACCCGGAAATGAACGTGAGGGTCGATAAGGGCTGGAAGTGCAAGAAGATGCGAACCATCTATCTCGAGAGTTTCATCGGAGGGGAGTTGCAGATCCTCAATGCGTCCATCGCTAAAAGGTAGGTTTTTAATCCGAATCATCACGTTATCCCATTGAAAATTGTATCCATCAGGGCGGCGCGCACAAAGACCCCATTTTCAGCCTGGGGAAAGTAGTAAGCATAGGGGCTCTCATCCACTTCCGAGGCAATCTCGTTGATGCGGGGAAGAGGATGCAAGATCCGTAAATTGCTTTTAGCCTGCACCAAAGAGGCATTTGTGAGATGGAAGGCATTTTTTGTCCGCTCATACTCGGAAGGTTGAGAAAATCTCTCTTTTTGGATGCGTGTCATATAAAGAATATCCACTTGGGGGAGGATCTCTTCTAGAGAGGAGTAGAAAGAAAAGGGGACTTTCGCCTCTCGAAGATAGTGGAGGGGTGCATCGGGAATCTCTAAACCCTTTGGAGAGACAAAAAAAAGGCACGGGTTGAAGTGGCGCAAAGCAATAACGAGAGAATGGATAGTCCTGGAATGCTTCAAATCACCAGCTATTAGGATATTGAGTCCTTCAAGCCGATTTTGACTTTCCTGGATGGTAAAAAGATCTAAAAGTGTCTGTGTGGGGTGCTCATTGGCCCCATCTCCCGCATTTATCACCGGAACTCTCGATGCTTGCTCTGCTGTTTTTGCAGAGCCTTCCATTGGATGCCGTATGACAATGAGGTCGGCATAGCCGGATACGACGCGGATTGTATCAGAGAGAGACTCTCCTTTTGAAAGAGAGGACTCCTCTTTTCCGGCAAGTCCAATGCACTCTCCTCCCAACCTTTTCATGGCCGACTCAAAGGAGAGACGTGTGCGGGTCGAGGATTCAAAAAAAAGGCTCGCCAATATTTTTCCTTTCAGAAGAGCTCCCGGAAGGCGCTCTTTGAATTTTCCCGATTTAGTTAAAATGCATTCAATTGCCTCTTTATCAATCTCTTTTATAGAGATAAGTCCCTGGCGAAATGCATTTTTAGCCATTGGACCTCAGTGATTTATGATATTCCTTCAATGACTTGATAGGGAGAGATTTTCGATCGAGATTGCGCATGCAGTTTAAAAAGACGCAGGCAGTTTGGACATTGGTGATAAGGGGGATATTATGGTCGATTGCAAGACGGCGGATCTTATACCCATCTGTTACAATTTTGGGAGATCCGCCTCCCGGAATATTGATGATAAGATCAACTTTTTTCTCCCGAATAGCAGTGAGGACATTGGGCTCTTTCAGTTCACTTCCTTTATAGAGATATCCAGAAGGGACTTCCCATTTTGAGAGAAATTCATGTGTGCCGGGTGTTGCCATGATCTCCCAGCCAAGCTCTTCGAGCAGTTTAATGGGTTCCAGGAATTTCTCCTTTTGTCCCCCTCCAACACTTAAGAGGAGCCTTTTACCATGGACCTGCTGTTCGGTTGCAAGCCAGGATGATAAAAAGGCGCACAAAAGGTCGGGCCCGAGACAAGCAACCTCACCTGTCGAGGCCATCTCCACGTGGGCTACGGGGTTTGACCCTTTCAAGCGATGATAGGAGAATTGGGGTGTTTTAATTCCGACAAAATCGAGGTCGAGGGTGTTGTAATTTTGCGGACGGATGTTGCCCACCATCGCCTGTATTGCTATCTCTATAAAATTATGTCCGGTCACTTTAGAGACAAAGGGAAAAGATCTGGAGGCGCGCACATTGCATTCGATCACTTTGAGGCTATTGTCCTCTGCGATAAACTGGATATTAAAAGGGCCGGTGATATTGAGGGCTAATACAATCTCTCTTGTGATCGATTTTGCTCTTCTGATGGTTTCTAGATAGAGTTTTTGAGGAGGAAGGACGACTGTTGCATCTCCAGAATGGACACCTGCATTTTCGATGTGTTCCGATATGGCCTCAATTAAGATCTCTCCATTTTTCGCAACCCCATCGATTTCTAGCTCTTTGGCTCCCAGGATAAATTTGGAGATCACAACAGGATATTCCGGAGAGACAATGGAGGCGTCGCGGCAGAGAGTTTCTAACTCATTGTCTCCGGCGACAACGCTCATGGCAGATCCGGAAAGGACGTAGGAGGGCCTAACAAGAAGCGGATAACCCACGCTTTTAGCAAAAAGCTTGGCGCTTTCCAAAGAAGTCACCTCCAGCCAATGAGGCTGATCGATGCCAAGACGGGAGAGAAGTGAGGAGAATTTCTGCCGGTCTTCGGCTAGGTCAATGTCTTGAGGCGATGTACCTAAGATGTGATTGCCGCACTTTCCCAATTTCAAAGCGAGGTTATTGGCTACCTGGCCACCAAATGAAACGATGACTCCTGCGGGGCTTTCAAAATCGATAATATCCTGGATCCGTTCCTCCGTGAGCTCTTCAAAGTAGAGATGGTCCGACTCATCATAGTCGGTGGAAACGGTTTCGGGATTACAGTTGATCATCACAACAGTTTTTCCCTTTTTTCTTAAACTGCGCGCGCCATTGACTGCGCACCAATCAAACTCAACGGAGGATCCAATCGCATAAGGGCCTGATCCTAAAACAATAATTGGAGGATTTGGGCATCTGACAACATCATTTTCTTTTCCATGATAGGTCAGGTAGAGGTAGTTTGTCTCGGCATCAAATTCACCCGCCAGAGTATCGATCTGCTTAACTACTGGCAAGATTCCCTCTCTTTTTCGGAAATCTCGGACAGAATTGGCAGAGCTCTTCTGCAATTTAGCAATCGCAACATCTGAGAAGCCAAGCTTTTTAGCTCGGATTAATAGATCTCGACTTAGATTTTGAGTTAGCTCTTTTTCGAAGAGGATAAGATGGTGTAAATGGTGTAAAAACCAGAGGTCAATTTTTGAAAGGGCATGGGCTTTTTCAACACTACCACCCTCCCTAAAGAAGGCTGCGAGGGCAAAAAGACGTCTGTCAGTTGCCTCTTCAATCTCTTTTTCGGGAGAGGCGATCTCGTAGGGGTAGTCGAAAAGAGAAGTCGCTCCTACATTGACCATTCGCACGGCCTTCTGCAAGCTCTCTGCAAAGGTTCTTCCAATTGCCATGACTTCGCCCACACTCTTCATCTCAGATCCAATTTTGCGATCCGCGCTTTTGAGCTTTTGAGTATCCCAGCGCGGCATTTTCACAACAATATAGTCAAGGGCGGGCTCAAAAAAAGCCGAGGTTTTTTTGGTGACGGAATTTTTAATTTCATCTAGACGCTTGCCAAGAGCGCATTTTGCCGCGACAAAGGCCAAAGGATAGCCTGTTGCCTTTGAAGCGAGGGCAGAGGATCTAGAAAGGCGGGCATTCACTTCAATGACACGGTACTCCCCATTTTGAGGATTTAGGGCATATTGAATATTGCACTCTCCAATGACTCCGAGATGAGAGATCGTACGAAGCGCAACCTCGCGAAGAAGGTGATACTCGGCATTGGTTAGGGTCTGGGAGGGTGCTACAACGATGCTCTCCCCTGTGTGAATCCCCATCGGATCGAAATTTTCCATATTGCAGACGGTGATGATATTGCCGTATGCATCGCGCACAACTTCATATTCAATCTCTTTCCATCCTGAAAGGTCCTCTTCAATAAGGAGCTGTGGGGCCTTTGCAAGGGCATCGCTCGCTAAAGCGATCAGTTCATCCTCATTCCTGGCCTTGCCAGAGCCTAACCCCCCCAAAGAAAAACCGGCTCTTAACATCACCGGGTATCCAATCTCAATTGCTGCTTTTAGGGCAGCCTCAAGCGTTGTTGCTGCAATGCTGCGGGCTGTTTTGACGCCAATTTCAGCCAAGCTTTTTTTAAAGAGGTCGCGATCTTCGGTAATCTCAATTGTCCGGATGGGGGTTCCAAGAATTTCTACTTCATATTTTTCAAGAATGCCCTGCGAGTGAAGCGCGAGCCCCAAATTCAAGGCTGTCTGTCCTCCAAAACCGAGGAGAATGCCATCGGGGCGTTCTTTTTTAATCACTTCAGTGACAGTATAGACATCTAGAGGAAGAAGGTAGACCTCATCAGCCATCCCCGGGTCTGTCTGCACTGTTGCAATATTGGGGTTGATAAGGATTGTCTTTAAACCCTCTTCTTTAACGGCTTTAATTGCTTGAGAGCCAGAATAATCAAACTCTCCTGCCTGTCCAATTTTTAAGCCTCCAGAACCTAAGATCAAGATTTTGGATAATTTCTTCACTTTTAAAGCCTCTCCACAAATTGTTTGAAAAACCACTCTGTATCCCTCGGGCCGGGAGCTGCCTCGGGATGAAACTGGAGAGAGTGAAAGGGAAGAAAACGGTGGGATATCCCCTCAACGGAATGATCATTGAGATTGCGGAAAGTGACCTCCCAATCAGCCGGTAGACTTTTTTCATCAATTGCAAAGCCATGATTTTGGCTTGTGATATAACACTTTTTGGTTTTGAGGTCGATGCAGGGCTGATTCTGTCCTCTATGACCGAATTTAAGCTTGTAAGTTGTGGCGCCAGCAGCAAGGGCCAGGAGTTGATTTCCAAGACAGACGCCAAAAATGGGTTTTTTGCGCTCCATGACTTTTTTAAGAATTGCAATTGTTTGTTGGCAGAAGAGGGGATCGCCCGGACCATTTGAAAGGAAGACACCATCGAAATCTTCATCTGAATAGTCCTCGTTATACGGAACTTTGACAACCTCTACCCCCTCTTTTACGAGATGGCGGAGCATGTTTTCTTTCATGCCGCAATCAACAGCAATGACTCTTTTGCTTCCCTTCCCATATATTTCTCTTTTGGAAATGGATACTCTCGCGACAAGGTCTTCTCTATTGGGATCTTCAAACGACAAAATATTTTTTGGAGAATCGGTGAGGATTCCCGGCATGGAACCAGCATTGCGTAAAATTTTAGTAAGAGATCGAGTATCAACGTCTTCAAGGAAAAAGACCCCCTCATTTTTAAGCCACTCATGAAAGGAGAGGGAGGCTTGAAAATGGTGATAATGGGGAGAGATCTGGCAGGCGATAACACCCCGGGCATGGATTTTTTTTGATTCCCAAAAGGCGGGGGGAGGGACTCCATAGTTTCCAATCAACGGATAGGTAAAAACGATAATCTGACCGGCATAAGAGGGATCGGTTAGGGTCTCGGGATAGCCGGTCATCCCTGTTGTAAAGACAACTTCCCCTCCGACTTCCCCCTCTTGCCAAAGAGGAGCATTCCCTTCAAAAACCTGGCCATTTTGTAAAACAAGTGAAAATTTTTTCATAAAAAAAAACCATCCCTTGGGAGGATGGCCTCTTTTGTTAGATCTGAATAAAACATTTTTTGCTTCATTTCGACAAGAGTATAACCAAAGAAACGTTTCTTTGCAAGGACGCTTTTTTCTTAATGACTTTTTAATAATGAAAAAGTAGAATTTTACGCAATTAGGGGGTAATTTCCATGAGTAAAGTTACAAATCATTCATTTCCTTCGACTATCTATACAGGCTCAAAGAGCTCTTTAAAATCAGCTTCTTCTGAAAAATATTTTTGTTTTGATACAAATGGAACAATTTTTAATACCAGAACGTTTCATATTGCCTCCTTCGTAGTAGGTCTTATCCTTGTAGGTATCGGCCTTGCAGGAATAGTAGGAACGGCATTACTTTTTCCTTATACATCTTCTCTTTCAGATCTCCTCGGCGGCCTAGCATCTTTCCCTTTTGCCATCGGAGGAGTGATGGCCGCGGAGAGCATCTATTATTTTGCACAAAAGCATTGCTGTAAGCCTAAAAAATTCTCGTGGTAAATTTTTTATTGTTAGATCTTTTGGCGAATGAGCATGGAATTAGAGGTAGGGGTTGTATCGATGAGAATTTGGGTAATAGCCTCTAGCCAATCGGGGCGCCTATTAAAGGCGGGCACCCTATAGGGATTGCAGCCTGCCTCCGCAATAAGAGGCATGTAGAGTGACTCCACTTCAAAAAGGGTTTCGATATGGTCTGAGGTAAAACTTATGGGGACAAAAACAACGTTTTTCCTTCCCTCATTCCAATTTGCGATATCTTGGCAGACCTCATCTGTATAGGGACGAAGCCATTCTCCGGGGCCAAACTTGGATTGATAAGAAAGCCTTCCCAGGGCTTTCGGAAAGGCCTCCATCACTTTTTGATAGCTACTTTCAACCTCAGATTGATAGAGATCCCCGCTTTCTATAAATGTCTTTGGAAGGCCATGCGCTGAAAAGAGTAGAACGACCTCCTCCTCTTTTAGTTTCTTCTCCAAAAGAGATTCTCGAATAGTGCGTGAAAGAAGCGCAATATAGGCCGGATGGGTTGGATAGGATTTTACCCAGCGCATTTTATGCAGAACCTCTGGGGGGAGTTTTTTACAAAAAAAGCGTGCGATGCTGCCGGTAGTGGCGTAAGTAAACTGTGGAAACATCGGAAATACTATGATGGTATCCGCTTGTGCTCGACTGATCTTCTCTAGACTCTGCTTATGGGTTGCGGGGATATAACGATGAAAGGTGATCAGCTCCTCTTGAAGCTTTTCTCGAAGAGCTTGAGCTATCGACTCTGTATCCTCATATATAGGCGATCTGCCCCCAATTAGCGCATAATCATGGCTGATTTTTACCGCTCGTTTTTTTGCAACTCTCTTAAATAAAAGATTGTGAAAAACTTGCGGCAGCTTTGTGCGAATGACATCCTTATCGGTTAAAAGGGCTTCCAAAAAGGAGGGAATCTCAGCAAGCTCCCGCGGGCCGCCAAAATTAACGAGCAGATAGAGTTTTTTTTGATAGGAGGTCATGTATGGGAATATCTTCTCTTTTTAGAGAGAAAAATTCAATGCTGCTATATAACTGTTTGTAAAACTTCTGCTAGAGTAGCCATGAAATACTTTTTTATCCTTTTTCTTCTCTTCTCCCCATTACTTGGGGCCGATTACATAATCGGAGAGGATCCAACTTTTTATCCCTACAATTTTGAAGAAAAAACCGCTGCTGTAACTGGATACCTTGAAGCGCTAATCCAAGAGATCTCCCAAAAAGAGAAAATAGAGATCGAACTTATTCAAATCGGCTCCCTCTCTTTGTTAAATTTTGTAAGTAATAAGGAGCTGGATGGTGCACTAACGACTCTTTCTTCAAGTCATGAAAATCGCGACGCCTATGACTTCTCCACTCCCCTTCTTAAGCTAGGTCCGCTCCTTGTAGTTAGAAAAAATTCCAAAGTTTCTAATCTTGGTCAACTGAAAGGAAAAATCGTGGGCATTAGCCCCTTTGATAATTCTGTTTTCATTGTGCAGAAATACCCCTCTATTATGATGCGGCCTTTCACCACATATCCAACAGCGTTGCGGTCATTAATGAAAGGAGAGATCGATGGCGTTCTACTTCCGGCCCTAGGTGCGCATGCCCTTGTCAATAGCTTCCAATTTGGCGGCGCTTTAAAAATCGTCACCTCACCTCTAAATGAAGAGGGGATTCGTCTCTTAAGCAGAAAAGAAAATGCTGAGGATCTAATAACCCCCTTTAATCGCGCACTTAAATTGTTTAATAAGAATGGTTTTCAAAAAAATCTTCAACAAGAGTTTGAAATTTTCTAAATAAAAAATTTTTTAAAAGTCCTTGAAAAAAAATTTGTATATTCTTAATGATTAATTAATGTATAATACGCTATATTGCTTTTTTTTACATCTAACCAGGAGTTTATCATGAGTGAAGCACCACGTTCCGCCACCAATGGCACCAAGAACCATTGGTATATAAGTTGCTGTAAAACATCTAAAAGTGAGGCGAAATTAGAAGCCGTTCAAGACGGAGACGAAGGAGAGCTAGAAGTTGTATCCGGGGGTGCGCCCAAGACCTTTTGTGTAAAATTTGTTGGAGTTCTCATAAATAAAACAACCATATTTTCAGTTGTTGCGCTAGTCGGCTTAGTTGTTACTAGTGCTGGCGGAGTAGGACTTGCAGCAGCACTTGGTTTTGGTCCCTTAGCAGCTCTTGGAACTCTTCTTGCAACAATTGCCGGCTCAATTGGGGCTACCTCTCTGACTCTCAGTTCTTTTGTCACAGCCATTGGCGGCGCTTTATTTATTGCAGGTTTGACTTGCATAGCAATCAAATACGTAAGCGCCTACTGCACCCGTAAAAAAGAAGGTGAAGAAGGCGGGACTGTATTAGAGTTTCCTCTCACAGCCGGAGAGGAAAGTGTTTGGACATCGAAGTTTGCAAGGGAAGCTCAAACTCTAACTTCTACTGAAAAGCGTGGTAAAATGCTTGAAGTTCTCGGCGCACGTGCAGCCGCCATTGATACTCAAGCACAAGAGGATTCAGGAGATAAGGCTCCAAAAGCTATCCACAACATGAGCGTCGTTGAACTCGACGACTATGTAACGCCAGAGCGCTATCAGCAATACTGCAAGGACCTAGCAAAAGATACTGAATCTGATGAAGAAGACGACGTAAATCCTACTGCTAAGTAGTCTTGAAACAAAGTATTATAGCTTGTTTCACTTCTTTTTGGAGTGCGGTGACTTGTCACCGTACTCCAAACCTATCCTACCTTTTCTCTTGGGTTTTGTAGATGCGTAAATTTTATGGAACAATTTTCTCTCTACTTTTTTTCTTTTGTCTTATCCTAATTATTGTTACAGCTGTAGCTTTTAGCCGTCCTTCTAATTCTACAAAAATTGATCCGGCTAAAATTCAGAAAATAAGGCAAAGGACTCCTTGAGTTTATTTATCTCTCTTCTCCCCATTTACATCTTTGGAAATCTTCACTGTCTTGGAATGTGCGGCCCTCTTGTTGCGCTTATGGGCAGAAATAGAGGGAAATGGTTCTATCTTCTAGGGAGGGTATTGAGCTTTTCCCTTGCAGGCCTCATTGCTGCAGAGCTTGGACTTATTCTAAATGTTTTTCTTGGAACCCTTAAAATTCCTGCCTTTAGTGCTCTTTTTTTTGGCAGCCTTATCTTGATCGCTGGTCTTTTTGTAGCTTTTAATTTAACGCTTCCCGGGAGAAATATCTTTGCAAAGAAGATGGCCCCCCCTCTACTATGGCCCCCCTTAGCCAAAAGTTGGCTCTTTTTGGTCTGAAAAATAGTAGAGGGGGAGCTTTCACATTTGGCTTTCTAAGTCTTGCCCTTCCTTGCGGCCAGACTGTGATCGTTTTTTCTGCCTGCGCCGTCTTTGGCAGTCCCTCCGTGGGACTTATCAATGGTTGTTTATTTGCACTTTTTACAACTCCCGCATTGATTCTAGCGATGCATACCATTTCTTTTTTACCGAAGAGCTTTCCCTATAATAAAGTGATGGGACTTCTTTCGGTTTTTGTGGGCTTACTAGCTATGTTGCGAGGTTTTGCTGAACTCTCCTTGATCTCTCATTGCATTCTAAACCCCAATTCCCCTTCCTCCTACCAGATCGTATTTTTTTAGAAATTGACCATTTTTTTTTAAATTTCGTTGAAGAAATTATAACCCTTCCATTAACGTTTTCTTTTTGGAATCTTAAATGTAGGTGAAAGATGAAAAAAATTATCATTGCGTTTTTGACATGCTGCTCTTTGGCATTGCCTCTTATTGCAGCTGCTCCCCCCCACGTTCTAACAGAGATTTATCCGGCCCTTTTTTTGGTTGAAGAGGGAGACGAAATCTTAGAAAACTTTCCATTGATTCAAGAAAGTGAAGAGGAAAACGAAGTTCTGAGTCCCCATGGCAGCCTTCTCCGCTGGAGGGTATTTAAGCAGAATTTTGGGATGGAAAAAGTCTCCGTACGTTTCCCTAGAAGTTATGTGGTCAATCAGAGCGAAACAAACATCAACGCACACGCGTACGATCATAATGTCTGTTATACGTTCTCCGGTTTTTACCCCTCTCTTGGAAATATCAATGCACAGGCATGGTTTGCTGACATGGTTATGTATGCTCAGCATCACACTTTCCGTATGCTTAGCCATGTCATTTACCATAAGCATGAGGAGAACCACTGGATTCTTGATTATACTGCTCATGATACTTACAATAACATTATCATAAAATCGCATACAGTGGTCACCCCCTTTAATGGATATACACAGCAGGCGACATATCCTTATGGAAGTTATGAATGTTTTGATCAGTTTGTAGACTCTCTCCATATCCATTGTGATTGTGGCAGCTAATTAAATTTTACTTGAGAGTAATTTGTCTTCACACAAAACTCCTGTAATGCATGAATAGAGCATTACAGGAGTTTTTTTATGAAATATGAACTCATCGTTATTGGGTCAGGACCTGCTGGAGAAAAGGCTGCCGTCAAAGCTGCCTACTTTGGGCACAAAGTTGCCCTCATTGAAAAAGAAGTGCAATTCGGAGGAGCTGGAGTCAATACGGGAACCCTTCCCTCTAAAACTCTTAAAGAGACAGCGCTTTTTTTATCTGGAAAGTATGATAAGGGTCTTTATGGCATCAATCGGGCAATTCAAAGAGATGCCTCTCTAGAAGATTTCATGCACCGCAAAAATTTTGTAGTGTCTATCGAATCTGAAGAAGTTAAAAAAAATCTTGAATTGCACCATGTTGACCTCTACCATGGAAGTGCAAAATTTATTGATAGTAGACACATCCGCATCAGCGGAGCAAAAGAAGAGGTGATTGAAGGGGAGAATATCATCATTGCCACAGGTTCCTATCCAGTCAATCCTCCGGAAATTCCTTTTGACCATCTGCGTATTTTAGATTCAGATACAATATTGAATATTCATAGATTTCCTAAATCAATAGCTGTCTTGGGTGCTGGAGTTATTGGAGTAGAGTATTCAACGATTTTTGCAACAATGGGAATCCAGGTTTTTCTGATTAATAGAAATGATAAAGTACTCACATTTATCGACCAGGAGGTCGTAAAATATTTTCTTGAGATCATGAAAAAAGATAAGATTGACATCCTTCTTAATAAAAAGGTTTTATCGATTAAAGCTCCCGACCCTACTTGTTCTCATTCGGCTGAAGAGCTGATCGATATTAAGCTCGATAGTGGAGAGGTATTGCATGTGGATATGCTCCTCTATGCCGCCGGTCGCAATGGAAGCACAAAGGAGCTTGATCTTCATAAAGTCAATATTGAAGTAGATAAACGAGAGTGCATTCCTGTTAACTCAAAGTATCAAACCGTGGTCCCAAATATTTACGCTGTAGGGGATTGCATTGGATTTCCCGCCCTTGCCTCCACAAGCATGGATCAGGGACGCGTTGCTGTTGCCCATATCTTTGGAACGAAAGATCTTGAAAATATTGCTCCTGTTCTTCCCTATGGTATATACTCAGTTCCGGAAATCTCAACTGCAGGCATGACCGAAGAGGAGGCGAAGACTAAGCAAATTTCTTATTGCAAAGGGATTGCCAAATATAAAGATATGCCTCGAGGGATGATCATGGGAGCCGAAGAAGGCTTTTTAAAGCTCCTCTTTACAAAGGATGATCTTATTATTCGAGGAGTTCATATTGTTGGTCCCCTTGCTACAGAACTTGTTCATCATGGTCTTGAACTCATCGAAGAAGAAAAAACCTTGATGGATGTAATAGGAAAAGTTTATAACTTCCCAACCTATCATGATCTATATAAGTATGCAGCCTATGATGGTCTTGGAAATCTCTCAGGTCATAAGATTAAACTATGAAAAAATTTACTACCCTCGACTTTAGGAATTTTACTTTTAACCCCTTAATTCAGAGTCGGGTTTGCCCGCGGGCAAACCCGATTCTTTATTTTGATTGGCTATAGATTTTTGCGTATTAGGGATCTTAGGAAATAAGAATGATTAAAAACTCTTTGGGGTTTACCATTTTCAAATTTATCGCCACTCTCTTGATTCTCTTCTTTTTGGGGATGATCTACTGGTCGCTTATCCTTTTAGAAGATGATATGAAGCATCTCACCACCTCTTTCAGGGATTTAAAACAGGAAGTAGAGGGGATGAGAATCGATACACAAAAAATGCGCACTTCTCTTGGTGAGATCTCTTCTAACAAAGCTCACGATTTGACAAGCAGGAGCTCTTCTAATGAGGAGAGAAGCGAGTCGATTTCTGAAGCTAAGTATTCACATATGGATCCGAAGCTTCCTAATCTATTTGAGAAAGACCTTTTTTATAAAAAGACGCTTCCCTTGATTCTTGGGGATCACTTCCGTCCCTTCGGTATTCGCCATGAGGGAAGGCTGGGACATCCTGAAAATTTCCACCCCTTTAATGCCTTCCGTGATGTAGGGACGATGGTTAATATGTGTACAGGCTCCATTGCAGAGATGCAGTTTGGCAAATATGAGACCCTAGCCCCTAGCCTGGCAATTAAAATGGAGGCTAAACCACTTGCCAGTAGTCCCAAAGCTTTTGAATATTGGGTCTTTTTACGGGACGATCTTTTCTGGCAGCCTCTAAAAGAGGAACATTTTCCAAAAGATGTGCAGCTTGATGCACATTTTTTGCAAAAGCATAAGGTTACAGCTTACGACTTTAAATTTTTCTATGATGCGATCATGAATCCCAGCGTAGAGGCCGGGCGGGCTTTTTCCCTAAGGTCTTATTATGCTGATATTGAAGAGTTCCGAGTTATCGATCCCTTAACTTTTGTGGTGAGATGGAAGCAGGAGCCCATCTATGATTTTGAACTTGGAAAAGAAGTTCCTAAAGTGCGCTATAGCGCAAAAGGATTAACAGGCTCTCTTCAGCCTCTTGCTCAATTTGTCTTTCAATATTTTGCCGATGGAAAAAAAATTGTCGAAGAGGACCAAGACCCTATGACCTATCAGACAAATTCTGTTTGGGCGCAAAATTTTACGAATCATTGGGCTAAAAATGTTATTCCAAGCTGCGGCCCCTGGCAATTTGGCGGAAGCACTGATGAGGGGATCTTGTTTCAAAGAAATTCTGATTATTTCGACTCAAACGCAGTTCTTGTAAATGGTTTAAATTACACTTTTAAAGAGAATTTAGAGGGTATCTGGCAAGATTTCAAATCGGGAAAGTCAGATATGTTAACCCTCAGCCCAAGCCAGCTGCCCGAATATGAGGAATTTTTAAAAAGCCCCGCCTACGCTTACCAAAGAAGTGAGGGATTAGCGATTCGCGAACTTGACTATGTTGATAAATCCTTTTTCTATATTGGATGGAACCAGGCAACACCCTGGTTCGAAGAGCGGGAAGTGCGTAAAGCAATGACCCTTGCTATTGATCGTAACAGGATCATTGCACACAATCTCAATGAGATGGGGGTTGCTATTACTGGGCCTTTCTATCGCTATTCTCCGGCCTACGACCCCTCAATTGAGGCGTGGCCCTATGATCCTGATGAAGCAAAAAGAATTCTTGACCATGCGGGATGGATAGATAGGGATGGAAGTGGAATCCGTGGGAAAATCATCGATGGGAAGCAAGTTCCCTTCCGCTTCACCCTTACCTACTACGCCAAGAGTTTTGCAGCAAAGGTAGTCTCAGAATATATCGCTACAACGCTTAAGGAGATTGGGGTCGAATGCCGATTAAGTGGAATTGATATCACCGATATATCGCGTCTTTTTGAAGATAAATCCTTCGATGCCCTCTATATGGGATGGGCATTGGCAGCTCCTCCCGAAGAGCCAAGACAAATCTGGCATTCCAGTGGATCGGCTGTCAAAGGCTCCTCCAATGCGGTGAGCTTTAAGAATAAAGAGGCAGATAAAATTATTGAAGCTCTTGAGTATGAGTATGATCCTGAAAAACGTAAAGCGCTTTACCATCGATTTCATAGTATCATTCACCATGAGCAGCCCTATACCTTTCTCTACTCTCCCAAAGTCAAGCTGCTCTATCGAGAGTATGTAAAAAATCTCTTTATTCCTCGGGATAGGCAAGATCTTATTCCAGAAGCTGATGTTTCAGAGCCCGACTATAAGATTATTTACATTACACCTCACCCGGAAAGCTGATGCAGATGGAAATATGACAAATTATATCATCCGCAGGCTTTTTCTCCTCCCACTCACCCTATTCGCAATCATTCTTGTTAACTTTATTATTATCAATTTAGCTCCCGGGGACCCTGTGAGCGTTGCTGAAATTTCGAGTACCGGGGAGGCTGCAAAGGCAGCTGATAGGGGAATGACTCGCGGAGAGACTCATTATCTGCAATTTCGAGAGCATTATGGTTTGACGCTTCCTCTTTTTTTTAACCCCTGGCCCTCCATTAAAGAATTTCAAGTGATAACCGCTCTGGGGCAGATCGCAAATAGAAAGCAAAAAGCCGCAGATCCCAAAGAGATGAGTTCTCAAGATTACCACGCTCTTCGGACTCTCTGGGGGGATAGGGCTCGCTTTATCATGCCTATTTTGATAAGAATTGCAATAGACCCCGGCGAGCCCATTGAAATACGCAAAGCAGCTGCAAATCTTTTCATCAGGGGGGGTATTAAGCAGGGGTATATTGGACCTGATCTTTCCAGTGAGGAAAAAATGCAAAATCGTAAAATCGCTGCAGATAATGCCCTTTTGCATAAGCTTCGTCTTGGAGAGGATTCTCCTGAAATGTTAGACCAAAAACTTAGTCAGCTTCATGCCTGGTTCCTCGCAAATGAAAAATTTGAAAATTTCAAACCGGAGGGAGCTGAAAAGATTAAAATCTTCTTCTTCGATACCCGTTTTTCGCGCTACCTATCAAGGGTCATAACATTAGATTTTGGAACTCTTAGAAATGATGCTAATAAAACAGTGATCAGCGAAGTGGCTAAGAGAATCAAATACTCTCTAACCCTTGCATTAATCCCTATGCTCTTCACTTTTGCTCTCTGTCAAGTTTTTGGGATGATGATGGCAATTTACCATACAAGATGGCAGGATGTCTCATTAAATATCCTCTTTTTGATCCTCTTTGCGATCCCGATTTTTGTTGTGGCCCCCTTTCTAATTGAGAAGGTTGCACTCCATAAAACTTTCCCCTTAACATCTATTCCCATTCCCTATAGCGGTTTTCATAGCGAAAATGCCATCTACCAAAACCTCACATCCAATAAAAGACTTGCCGATATTCTCCTTCACATCTTTCTTCCTCTACTTGCCATCATGTATGGGACCTTGGCTGTTCAAGCAAGGCTTTCACGCACTGCGATTTTGGAAGTCTTAAGGCAAGATTATGTGAGAACGGCAAGGGCCAAGGGGCTCTCTCGGCCCACGATTCTTATCAAACATGTTGGGCGGAATGCTGCGATCACCATTGTCACATCTCTTGCTGCCTCTTTGGGGATTATATTGGGAGGTTCACTAATTGTTGAGACGGTATTTCAAATTAATGGATTTGGAAGATTTTTTTACGAAGCAATTATTAATCGAGATTTTAATGTGATTCTCTTTTCTGCCTTTGCAAGCTCTTTTTTGACTCTTGTCGGCTATCTTCTTGCGGATATCTCCTACACCCTTCTAGATCCGAGGGTAAGTTTAGAATGAATCAAGATGAACACTATCCAACCTACATGGGAATGATCTGGGGACAGTTTAAGAAAAAGCCTTTTGGGATGGGCGCTCTGGTTGTCCTCTCACTTTTTGTGATCGTTGGGCTCTATGCTCCTCTATTTGCCTCTTCAAAACCTTTGGCTGTCGTCTATGAGGGAAAAGTTTATTTCCCTCTCTTGCGTTATCTTTTTTATACAGGTTTTTATACAAAACGGGTCGATATTTTCTATAATCTGTTGATGTTTACTCTTCCTATTGGAATCATAGGAGCCTCTCTTCTTAACAGGTGGGGAAAAAAAGCTATCCGCCCCTTTATCTATTTTCTTTTCTTTATTCAACTTCTTCTCTTTCTTGTTTTTTCATTTGGCATTATAAAAAATCCCGCCGGCGTCTCAAAACTTTCACACCAGAGACAGGAGGAGCTTCAAAAAGTCATCGATTTTAGACAGGATCCGCTTCTTTTACCCATCACGACCTCCTCAAGCTGGGAGTTTGATCTCAAATACCTCTCTGATTACGATAAGCTTAGTTACCTTTTGCGCTACCGGCAAAGGAAAAAGGAGCATGAAGAGCTTCAGCCCTTCGCTATCACCTATGAGCGTGAGACTAATAAGAAGATGCCCACGCTCTTCTCTATGGATCAAAATAACTTTCAACAAGAGCTCGATCGCATCAATGCTACTATTAAAGGGAGCGAAGGGGCAGCATTAGCTGCAAAGGAGAGGCTAGGGGAGTTGACAAGCGCTTATCTTCCCTTCTCTCTTTCGATGCTTCTTGCAAAAAAAGAGCTTGAAGCAGCGCAAGGAGAGCTCCGCTCTCTAGAGAAGATAAAAGCTCCCGAAGAGACTCTTGCCAAGGTTAAGGAGAAGGTAATAGCTGCAGAAGCTCTTTATGGGAAAATTCTTCAGGATGGCAGCAAAGAAAGGGATGCCTTGATAGCTGCCAAACAGAGCATTAAGAGATGGGAGAATGCGAGGGCTAAAAAAGCCTACCTCGTTGATCGGGAGAGATGGCTTGAAGAGGGGCAAACGAGGATCTCTTTTGAAATCCCGGCACTCTTACGTCCCTTTCACTGGGAGGATGATGCCGGAGGACAGCAGAGCATCAATAAGTATATTCCTTGGTGGCATTTGACTCGCATTAACAGGAAGGACCTTCTCTCAGCAATACTCTTTGGAGTTAGGATCTCTCTTGTTGTGGGGATAAGCAGTGTTTTAATCTCCTTAATTATTGGGATTCCGCTTGGAATGGTCTCAGGATATTTTGCCGGAAAGACAGATATCATCATCTTCCGCTTTATTGAGATCTGGGAGGCGATGCCCACGTTTTTCATGCTTCTCCTCGTTGTTGCAATCACTCAGAGTAAGTCGATATTTCTTGTCGTTGGTATTCTTGGGATCTTTGGATGGACAGGATTTGGACGGTTTATACGTGGAGAGACTCTCAAGCAGAGGGGGCTTCCTTATGTGATGGCTTGCAGGAGTCTCGGCTTTTCGAATCGGCATATCATGTTTTCGCATATTCTTCCCAATGCCATTCCTCCTATTTTAACCCTTCTTCCCTTTTCGATGATGGCAGCGATCACAAGTGAGGCGGGCCTCTCCTTTTTGGGGCTTGGAGAGGAGGGGTCTGCTTCCTGGGGAGTTTTAATGGATGAGGGGCGCTCCGTTTTTCCGGGAGAGAGCTATCTTCTCTGGCCTCCTGCAATCCTCCTCACGATTCTCCTTATCTCAATAGCTATTGTCGGCGATGCTCTGCGAGATGCCATCGACCCTAAAATGCAACGTTAATCAAAATTATTCACCACAGACTTGACTTTAGGATTGTTGGATCGAAGATCTAAAGAATAACATGATAAGCAGGATGGGCAGGATAGATTGGTCTTATTCTAATATTTCATAAACATGGGAGGGCAAATTTGTATAAAAACTTTTGTTTCGATATTTTTCGATTATTTTTGTGTTCTTTAGCGAATGCGAAAAAAATACAATTGCACAGCAAACTAAATATTTATTCATTTTTTTCATTATCCTTTGCCAAAGCTTTCCAAGCAAACAGGCGATGTTCGCCCTGTTTATCTTCTTGCCATTTATAGTTCCCCTCTTCGGCTTTTCCTTCAAATGTCATTTCTTTTAAAATAAGCACTTTACATTTTTGACCTTTTTGAGGGAAAAATGTCATTTCCTTCCATTCTTCTTCATTGATTTTCATAGAGAGGCCTACGTTTTATCATTGCAACAAGATGAACTCAAATCTAAAAATATACAAATACTTTTTTGTTTAAATTATCTAAGAATCAATGATGGAAAGCCAATGGTGTAAATTATTTTTTTAATATGAATTTAGAGCAGATTGTTCTTAATTTTTTTTTAATCTTTGATAGGTTATAATAGAGAGGTTGAATTTTTGGGATATCGCAATGTCAGCTCGAAAGATCGGAGAAGCCCCTCTAGTTAAGGTCACTTTTTGGGATAATGCATTGGGGAAATGTACAAAAAACTTTCTCCTTATCACAGGAGTTGCTCTTCTCATCATCATCCCACTCTCTGTAGCAATTACAGGATGGTTGGGGGTCCTGGGAGGACATTGGAGCTGGCTCCAGGGACTTAACTCACTGCTCACTTTTTATTGGGGAGGGGTGCCCTATCTGATGGGTGGATTAGGGAGTGTCGGGGTAGCACTTGTAGTTCTAGGGCTTATGGTTTACTCCGTTCATCTGCTTCTTTCAAATAAAAATAAGATTATTATTCACGGTAAGGATCCTTCAAGAGCACAAACCTTCGGTCTAGGAGCTGCGCCTCCTCCCTTTGTACAAGTAAAAAAAGCCACCATCCCAATTTACTGGCCTTATGAACTTAAAGAAGAACATTTTGCAAGGAGTGTTGCTCCTAAAATTTATAAAAAAGCTAAAATCATGGACGCTGAAAAGCTGCTCTATGCCTGCAAAGACTCTGACAATTATACAATTTTTCAGGTAATTGAAGGTGAAGTAAAAAAAGTATCTACCTCTCCGGATCTTGATACATTGAAAGCGTTGTTCAGTACGATAGCCCCAGATGACTACCTGATAGTTACTGATTTTGACGATATAATAGCTCGAGATAGAGCAATGAAGAGAAAAGAGGCACAAATAGAGACGCATGAAAACAGAATTAAAGTTTTAATATCTGAATTAGAAGCTCTTGAGAAAGGGTATAAGAAAGTAAAGATTGTTTATCTTACCCAAAACTATAACCTTCGCAGATTTTACTTCTTTTACTTTAGGAAGGTAAATAGGGAATTTCAACTTATGAACTCCCCTATGTATTCTGATGAATTTAGGCAAACGGCTATGTCGATGAGCTGTAAAAATTATAGAAAACTCGATATCGCTGAAGATAATGTCATAAATCTCGATGCAATCAAAAGAGCAGTTAGATTTGAGAAGCAAGATATTATCCCAACAGAGATTGCGGATGTCAGGAAAGCTTTTGAAGAACATGAAACATTCCTGAAAAGAGAGAAGCTAGGACTGCTATTTAAAGCAGTGGGGGAAGATCCTAAAAATTCAATCAGCAACGGTTTCTTGATTATTGCTACAATAGAGGAGCATTGGGCCGAAGATAATCTTATAGAGGTTTTCAACGATAAAGTGAATGGTGACTCTTCTTATACAGACCACACCTTCTTTTCTAATCTCCAACATCTGAAAGCAATAGCTAATTTAAACATCTTCACCATCCCTGAGTTGGAAGATCAACTTAAACCACTGGTGACAACAACTCCTGGTGAGCAGGTCATTTTTGTCTGCCAAAGTGTTGTAAAGGGAGATGACTCCCGCTTTTTCATTTATGAAATAACAGATAAGGACATCTCTTTTGCTTTTGATGGGAGATCCATTTCTGAAGTGGTAAATCACATTAACTTCGCATTCAGGCATCATAGAGTTGTCACCGATTTCAAATATTAAATGCCGGATGCGAGACCCTCGCGGCGGGGGTCTACACCGCCGATGAGGTTTTTTTGTGTAACTTCAATGCCTACACTTCCACTATTCATGGATGTGATCTCAACGTCATTATCTAAAGCTTCCAACTCTTTACGAGTCTCTACGATGAATGTATCCTCCTCAAGCTCAATTGGCTTAAGTAAGGAAGCGTAGTGGGGGAAAGAGATTGCTTCCTGGATATTCATTTTAAAATCTAAAACTCCAAAGAGCACCTCGGCTACATATTCAATGATAAGGCTACCACCTGCTGATCCAACAGTGAGAAAAAGGCCTCCATCGCGATCAAAGACAAGAGTGGGAGTCATAGAGGAGAGGGGTCTTTTCCCTCCCTGGACGCGATTGGCAACTTTTTTCCCCTCTTTTTCGGGGTTAATTGCAAAGTCTGTGAGCTGATTATTGAGAAAAAACCCTGCCGCCATCACTTTAGAACCGAATGCATTTTCAATGCTTGAGGTCATTGAAACAGCATTTCCCTCACTATCGATAATGGATATGTGCGTTGTTGAAGGAAATTCAGGGGACTCCCCCTCAGTGCAGCAATTTTGAGGTTTTGCCATCCAACTCTTTGGCCACTCTCCCGCCTCCACATTTCCAAAAGCATATTTGGTCCCAAGAAGCTTTGAGCGAGAGTTGAGGTAGGATTTTGAAATGAGAGCGGGAACAGGAGTTGGAAAAAAAGCAGGGTCGGCAATATACATGTTCCGATCGGCGTAAGCGAGACGGCTTGCCTGGCAAAAGAGGTCGATAAATTGAGGAGATCCAAGTGAGAGATGAGCAAAATTCTGGGTTTCGCAGATACCCAGAATTTGGGCCAGGGTAATCCCCCCCGATGAGGGGGGAGGGGCTGTGACAATTGTATAGGAGCGGTAGTTGAAAAAAAGCGGGGAGCAGATGAGCGGTCTATAGTTTGCAAGATCAGAAAGAGAGAGAAGGCCAGGATTCACTTCTGAATGCTGTACAGCTTCAACGATTTTGTACGCAAGTGCCCCCTCATAAAAAGGGGAGCTTCCCTCATCTGCAATAAGGCGTAAAGTGGCTGCAAGGGAGGGGTTTTTTAGAAGGCTTCCGGTAGGCTTTGGGGTGGTCCCATCGCTCTCAAAAAAGAGTTTTTGAGCTTCTTCAAAATTATTAAGGCCAGGTGTCGTAGCAATTAATTGATGTAATCGGGGAGAGAGGGGAAACCCTTTTTCGGCAAGATCAATTGCTCGTGCAAAAAGTTTTTTCCAGGGCAATCTCCCCTTTTTTTGGTGAGCTAGCTCAAGCATCCGTAAGACTCCCGGAACTCCTACAGATCGTCCTCCATTGATGAGCTCATCATGGGGGGGGAAAATCCCATTGGTAAGAAAAAGGTTCTCATCCGCAAGGATGGGCGCTGTCTCTCTTCCATCAAAAAAAACCACCCGTTCATCTTTTTTATCGAAGTAGAGCAAAAAAGCTCCCCCTCCAATACCCGATGACTGAGGTTCAACAACATTTAAAACCGCTTGAGCTGTAATTAATGCATCGATTGAACTCCCCCCCTCTTCAAGGATCTGAAGAGCTGCCTCTGTTGCATGAGGGTTGGCTGTTGCGACCATCATCTTTTGTGCAAAGACGGGCTGCCTTTCTCGGTAGCCTGTTGATGATTCGGGTTCTGACATTTCTCCAAGAAAGATAAAAGGAAAAAGAAACTTTAGCATCAGCTCTCCCACTTTGCAAAATTATTCGCAGTTCTTGCCTTTTATCACAAATATTCCGTATATATCCAGGATATGAAAAATATAGCCCTCTTGTTACTTTTAACGCTCCTTTCCCTTGGAGAACTCTCTGCCACTGATCCGCAGCGCACCTTTTATTCTTATAAGAAGAGCGATCTCAATGCCCTCACAAATCTCCAATCGAAAGAGACACTCTCGGCGCAAGAACTTAAAAAATGGGATCTCTTTGCCCAAAATGTGATTGATAAATTAGGGCTAGGATATGATCATCGCACACTCTTTTTTACCTATCTTTATGCCGCCCAAAGAGATGCTGTATTTCTCTCTTACGAAGCAAATGAGTGTTTTGTTGGAAGTTTTGACCCAATATCTGCCAAGATCTTTCTTCTCTTTTTCCCAAATGAACCTCTTCCTAAGAATCTCAAAAAAGATGCCTATTCAGAAAAGCTCGCACTAATCATTGGACAAAAATATGCTGCCCGTTATGAGAGCGAGAGAAACCTGCCGGCAACTCAGTGGCAGCTTTGGGGCATCGTCTCTCAAGAACTAAAGATCGATCCACCCCCTCCTCCATCGAGTCCTATCTGGAAAAAAGAGCTCCAATCGGTCATTGATGCACAAGACAAGATTAGTGCTAAAGAGAAAGAAGCCATTCATTTTTGGTCTCACAAAGGAGAGGATTCCAGTTTGGGTGATTGGCGGATCATCACCAATGATTATCTTTTTGAGCTCTTAGAGCCACTCCCCAAGATGACTCTTGTGCGCTCCCTTGTCACTATGGCTATCATCGATTCAATTATTGTGACAAAGCAGGCAAAGAAGGCCTATGAGAATAAACGCCCCTATCAAGAGAGCGACCAGGTAAGGCTTCTTACAAACCCTCAGGATACCTCGAGCTATCCTTCAACTCATGCAACGATTGCGACGGCGGTTGCAGACATTTTGTCTACCTTCTTTCCCGAAGATACCAAACGGTGGGAGGAGTTTGCTGTCACAGGAAGCCTATCCCGCATCTGGGCAGGTGTCCACTACCCTATCGATAAGCGCGCAGGAGAAAAAATCGGATGCCAAATCGGCGAACAGCTCCTCGAATCCCTCAACAATTAACCCACCAGAGAGATCGCAGACCAGGGCCGGCTTGTGACTAGGCGTAAAAATCCTAAAGCCGTGTCTGTGGTGGGATAATACTTTTTAAGTGTTTAGCTTGGCGAATTTTGCGAAGAGGAGTTTTTTTTCTTTGAGGTAGGGGAGAAATTCTTTTTTTTGAGGGGGAAGAAGGCAAAAGCCCCAGGGTTTGGAAAAGGAGTGGAGGAGAAAAGGCTTCAGATTTGTCTGACGCGTTTCAAATAGAATAAGATCCGCGGCATTTTCTAGATGTGAAAAGGCGATAGAGTCAATAGGTGCTTCTGACCTTAAAAAAATAAATCGGCAGGAGCACTCTCTTTGGATTATTGCTTCAATTTTTTTTGAGGATGAATTGGGAGGAAGTTCGATAGAGGCATAGCTTTGGCCCTCCTCTTCAAGCTTTTTAAAAAAAAGAGGGAGGAAAAGTAGCTGAGCTGTTGTTACAATAGCGATTTTTCTAGCATCGGGATGTTTTTCAAGGAAGAGAAAAAGATCGCTTGCAAAGCTTTGGCTTTCTTGGGAAAAGACGGGAATTTCCAATGCTCGGCAGCTCTCATAGCTCACTCTTGGTCCTTTTAAAAGAGAGAGTAAAAAAGCGGAAAAAAGAAGGAGCGCAGCTCCTCCAAAAAAGCCCGCGATCAAAAATAAACGCAAATGGGGCGAGAGGGGAAGTGCTGGGATTGTAGATAAAACAAGGGGCCTCGATTCATAATTTTTAAGGAAGTGGGAGAGGTTTTTTGATTCGATTACCTTAGAGAGAGATTCAATGAGGGTAATAGAGAGATCGGTATTTAAAGAGATCAACTTTTCACTCGTCCATTTATCTGGAAAGCTTTGAGAGAGTCGAGAAATATTTTTAAGCGAAACAAGGGTTTTTTCGTAAAGATTTGCCTGCAAATGAAGCAGATAAAAAAGGATATTGTCGATTTTTTCCTGAATCAGATGGTGTTTGGCAAGGCTGCTTCTTTCAAGCTGTTTTAAATGGGAGATCAGATAGGCTTTTGTTGTTTCTAGGTCCGATTTAATCCGCTCTTTCTCTTTGCTGCTCCAATTTTTGGGATCGAGAAGAGCCAGCTGATTCTCATGTGTTTTAATATAAAATTCCCGCAAGCTTGGATCATTCAGAATACTTGCCAGATGCGAGACTTCAAAGGAGGGTTCGGGTATGGCTTCTATCAGTGACCGGTAGTGTTCGATTTCAAGAGAGAGGGCATCGAGCTCTTTTGTTGATTGGATAAGAAGCATTCTTGCACCTTCAACATCCAAACCCTCACATTCGCTTACAAAGGAGGGGGAGTTCTCTTTAAGACGGAGGAGCGCAGCTTCAAGAGAGGCGGCGGGGGCAAGGCCTCGATTTTTGCTTAGGGCCTCATCCATTCTTTGGATTTGAGATTCAAGCTCAATTGCCGCGGCCTTATCCTGAGCATATCTTTTATCCAAAAAATCAATCTCATGATCTAATACCACAAAGCCGCCCTCCTCAATGCTCTTTTTTAAGGCTGCTCTCTGCTCTTGCAAGAGAATGAGAAACTCATCGCCTGTCTGCTTTTTGCGCATTTGCAAGTAGGCGAGATGTTCATTTTTTTTTGTCTCACTTAATTTTTCAAGATACTCCTGGTACTCCCTCATAAGGGTGTTGACAAGAGAAGCTGCAAGATATTTATCCGAAGAAGAGTAGGTGATCTTAAGGAGAGCTTTGCTCTCGATATCTTTTTTTACCTTTAGTGTATTCTTTAAGGCGTTAGCTACATCACTTAAGGGGAGCAGTGTGAGAGTAAAGGTCTGAGTTTTGGCAGGAGGATTTGGGTCTAGAGGAAGAAGAGTAAACCGGGTCCCCTCTCTTTCGAAGGGCTCGCCCGCTTTACAGCTTCCAAGATAACGATTTAGAGAGTCATAGATAGCAAAGCCCTCATTTGGAGTAAATCGAAGAGTTAGCGAAGTGAAGGTCGACCTGTCGTAAGAGATATCGCGGCATGCAAAGGGGAGGAGCTCCTCTTTGATGACCTCAATATCTGGAATAATGATATTTTTAGGAATAATTGCTGAAAGGGGACGTTTTCTTTTTTTGTAGAAGTAGTATGCATACTCGGCTAGAAGGTTTTTTTTGACACGGCTAAAAATCCCCTCCTCATTTTTTAAGCGTAAGTCTGCTTGGAGGTGTAGTTTTTTGACGACTCTCTCCATAAGAGTGCGCGAGGTAAGGATCGCCTTGGGATCTCCGTCAAGGTTAGAAGAGGAACCTGTGGGGGAGTTTTCGCCTAGGATCTTTGAGAGCACCCCTGACATGGGCCCTGTGGAGTCTGATGAGCATTGAAAGATCCCATCCGCTTCATAAACTAAAGGCCTTGCGATTCTCCATCCAAAGAGTAGAAGGGCAAACATTAAACTAAAGAGGCAGATTTTTCCCTTCCAAGCTTTGAGAAGGGAGATAAAATCCGCGGGGAAGAAGAGTAGTTCTTTTTCGATATCTATCCGCTTCAATGAAAAAGCCCCCGCGTTTTAAGACCCAAATCGATAAGCAGGCTGCTTGGGAGCAGCTGATCAATAAAGCGGTTCCATTTGGTGATCGGTTTTTCAGAGATATAAACGGTATCCCCAGGCATGAGAAGAAGGCTGTCGTTTGAGAGGTGGAGAATGTGATTCCAGGAGAGGCTGTAGATCTTTGGATTAACAATATTTCCACGAATAACCTGGATGCACCGTTTGTCTCCTGTAAAAGGAATGCCTCCAGCTTGAACAATTGCTTCCCGAAGTGTAATCGACCCATGGGGAACCGGAATGACTTGCGGATACCCCACTTCTCCCATCACCATGACGGTTGATTCCATCGGATCTGCAATAAAGATCTTATCTTTGGGACGCATCACAATGTTTTGATTCATCTCTCCGAGGTGGACGAGTTTATAAAGGTCGATGGAGAGAAGCTGACGGTCTCGTACCACATAGCTCTTAAAGAGATTTGCAGTGGGAGGGATGCCCGCTTTCGAGAGAACTTCATAAAGCCTGATCCTTCCATTCACAGGGATTGAGGAGAGAGCAACCGCTCCCATGAGCTCTACATTGCTGTGGAGGCGTGCCTCATATTCAATAAAGACTTCGACATCGCCCAATTGCTCATCATAGAGCTTTTGAATTTTCTCTCTAGCCATCTCTAGGGTCAACCCTTTGAGAGAGACGGCCATTAGTCCCGGAAGATGGATTGTTCCCTGAACAACTCTATAACCGACAGTTGACCCAATTTGGTTAACAGCCAAGACAAGATCTGCGCGTGTTGGATGATAGATAGCGACTTTCAGAATGTCATCCTCATCAATTACATCCTCATATTCTCTGAGATATGTACTTGAAAGAGAGGTAACTTCTTCTCCTTCAAATGCCAATATAGAGAACTTCCCTTCTTTTATTTTATAAGAGTCCAAAACAAATTCGGGAGCTCCCTCCATATAGTATTTTTTGTAGGAGAGATTGCAGCTTGAAAGGAAAAGAAGCAGAAAGAGAAGAATAATTCTCATCGATTATATCTAAAAAACCTATTCTGCATAGTTTGAGAGTTTGTGAAGACACTCTAACACATGTAAATTTCACTCGCAATTGGGAAATCTTTTTGTTACTCTAAAGAATATATATGTTTGCACTCCTCGCCTTCTTTTTTATTTCGCAAGTAGTCTCTTTTGGTTGCTCGATCTTTGAAGCAGTTCTGCTCTCTACAACAGACTCATTTGTCTCCATCATGAAGAAAAAGGGCTCTAAAGCAGCAACTATTCTTGAAGAGCTTAGAACACGGATAAATCGCCCTCTCTCTGCTATTTTGACCCTCAATACCATTGCTCATACTGTGGGCGCTGCGGGAGTGGGTGCTAAAGTTGTTGAGGTATTTGGGAATCAATGGCTAGCTCTTGGCTCTGTCATTTTAACGCTCTCGATGCTCTATTTCACCGAAATGATTCCCAAAACATTGGGAGCGATGTATTGGAAAAAGCTCGCTCCCATTACAGCCTTTCCAATTAAATGGCTTATTTTTCTCACTTACCCCTTTGTTATCTCTTTTAATATCTTTGTCCGCTTTTTGGCTAAGGGGAAGAAAGGGGAAAAAATCACTGAGGAGGAGATTTTGATAGCTCTTGAAAGCGGAACAAGAGCCGGTGTAATTGAAGAAGCTGAACAGGAGATGGTTGAAAATATTTTTCGATTAGGAGACCGCCGGGTTGGGGTTCTTATGCATCCTCGTGTTGATATTGAATGGCTTGATGTGAAAGACTCTCCCGAAATTGTCAGACAAAAAATTATTTCAAGTAAACTCGATCACTTCCCTGTTTGCGATGGGGTAATCGATGAGGTTGTCGGGATGGTTGATGCAAAGACGATGTTGGCACATGCTCTTGCTGAGGAGGACTTTGAGATGCGAGAGGTCGCGCGTCCCCCTCTTTTTGTCCAGGAGAACCAGAGAGTTTTCGAGCTGATTGACCTTCTAAAGAAAAAGCAGTCGAGCATGGCCCTTGTTGCCGATGAATATGGGAGCATCCAGGGGATGATCACGGTTTCCGATATCCTCGCCGCGATCACAAAAGATATCGAAGCTCCCTCTGGGGAACAGGGGGGAGGAATTTTGAAGATCGATAATCGTTGCTGGATTGCTGATGGGAATGTACCTATCGATGAATTTAAAGACCATTTCCATTTGGAGGAGCTTCCTGGGGGGGAGAGAGCCCGTTTTCGAACATTAAGTGGTCTCGCTATGAGTATGCTGGGTTCGATCCCTAAAAAAGGAGACTCCTTTAGAGTGGGTGACTATAGGCTTGAGATTATCAATGTCAAAAAGCGAAGGGTTGAAAAAATTTTAATCACGCTCCAGGAGCAATAAGAGCAAGAAGTTTGCGCTTTTGAAAGAACTCTATTGCAATTAGGTGCATTATATGTTTTAATGTTCTTGCTTTTTCAATATAAAGTGGATATTGGAAAAGCTAAAAATACAGATTGGGATATTTTTTTGCATAACTTCCTTTAATGTAAGTTAGTTGAATTGCAGGAAGTAAACCCAAAAAAATATATGGAGAAAGTTTATGAAGCTTTATGTTGGCAATTTGCCTCCCACTTTTACAGATAAAGATTTAGAAGATCTATTTATTCCCTTTGGCGCGGTAAAAAGTGCAAAGATGATTTTAGATCACGCCACAGGTAAATCTAAAGGTTTTGGTTTCGTTGAAATGGAAGACCAAGCGGATGCAGCGAAGGCAATGAAAGAGCTCGATAAGAAAGTCGTCGGAAGAAGCGCGATTATCGTTAACGAAGCTCGGCCTCCCAAGAAAAGAGATAACATGGGTCCCCCAAAACGCCGTTTTGGTGGCCGATAGTCTCTTTCTAAATCATATAGGCATTGCCCCGCTTGGGGCATTGCCATTCGGGCAATCTCGACCTGGAGCATTGCCCGACCTGGGGCGTTGCCCCAGGCTATTATATTTCAGGCTGTCAGTCTGATTTGGAGTGCGGTGACTTGCCACCGCTTTTTTCAAGCTTTAAAGCTAATACAATGAGAGTGATAAACCGCTTTTAAAAAAAGCGGTGACAAGTCACCGCACTCCAAAGATCCCCCACCCTTCGACCCTACAATCCTCCCTTGCCTTTACCCTCCTCGAAATGGGAGGGAGAATAGTCTTGAGGCAGAACACCCACTAACATCATAACTATACGTATTGTTTCAAAAAACTCCGGGAATTTATCTAGAATACTGGATTTCCAGGATTTCATCTCTGTAGAATCGTGAATGTGACCTAAGATCGTGAAAGCAACTTGAAATCTTTCAATTTCAGATAAACTCAAACCTTCTAAAAACTCATTCGCTAATTTCAAATCATTAAGAGCTAAAAGGCATGCTGAAAGGCTCTTGATTTTCTTGCTAATCATCGAAAATTCTTCATGATGTTTATTTATTTGTTGTAATCTTAAACTTAATGCAGAGTTATCTTCATGATTCTGATATGCCGCTACTTTTTTCGTAATTAATTCCAAAAAGAGGTCTTCGTCTAAGGGAGCAGATCCCGCGATATCATGCTGCTCTTTGATAAGGGCGTCTAATCTTTTCGCAACCATAGATCTATAAAATTTTAAGAAATTTATAGAGATATAATATTTTTTATCAAAGAAACCTGAGTGATGATCTTGAATAATTAGACAAACCTTCTTAAATGTAGCAGGAGGTAAATTCAAACGCTTGAGTAAAAAATGTGTGGTATTGAAATCCATTTCCAAGAGTAAGAGATAAGTTGAATAAGCTTGGGTATTGTACCTTTTATTATGCATTTCATTCATAGGAGACTCAAAAAAATCCAACTCACTTCTTTTATCGGAAGGTATTCCATCTATACCAAAGGGGATGGCTTCATGACGTGCATCTATTGCATGAATTATAGGCACAGGAGAGACAATCGGCATGCTGCAACAATAAGTTTTAAAAATTGTAGATAAAGAGCGACCATAGTGAGGAGTATGTTGAATTATAGTAAATATTCCCTTCCAATTCTTCTCTTTTACGAATTCTTTTATTAATTCATTTATGCCAATGACGGCGTGAACTTCCCTATTTTTGTGCATTATAACCCGAATTATCAAATCAGCAAAAAAAGGTGCATTTGAAAAAAGTTCTTCAAAATCAGCAGTTAATGATATTAATGTTTCTTTACTCACATATTGTAAAATTTTAACAAGGCATTCTATTTCGAGGTTCGCAATTTCTTCTATTCCCAAATGAATGTTATATTTATTTTTAAGTGTCTCTCTATTGTCTTCAACTCTCTTTATTGTTTGAGGATAGCGTTCTCGAGGGAGTTTATCGCGGATAAATATACAGATTTTTTCTAAAGTCTCTTGCAGCCGCTTGACAAGGGTATGGTTCCACCCCTTACACACTAGACTTGCGGATTTCATATCATATTCATTCAGATCATCGGCAATATGAAGAGCAATTTCAATAGGAATAGAGTCCAGGCAAGGAGCCTGTCTACTTATAGAGCTCATAGAATTTTCCTAATATTTTAAATTTGAATAAATTATAGACAATAGGTGGTTAAAAGACTAGTCGCCTTTTGATTTTAGGGAGACAGGCTCAAACATCAAAATGAGAGCCCGCTGCTTGGCAATGGGTTTATGAGAAGTCCCTTTTGGGATCACTGCTCCCTCTCCCTCTTTTAGGGTAATAGGGCCCTTTTCCGTCTCAATTACAATCTCTCCTTTATAGACAAAAAAGAGCTCATCATCTTCATGGGAGTGCCAATGGTATTCTCCTTTTATAGCTGCAGCCCGTAAGACCCAGTCATTGACATAGGCCACATCAATAGGACTCCAGAGGGTATCTCCTAATCGACTATCAATCTCTTCTATATTGTAAAACTGCAATAATGACTTTATGTCCATGATTCTCAAACCTTGACCACTTTTTCTAAGATTAAAACTTACCTCTTTTTTTCTAAATAAAAAAACGGGATAGTTGCCGTTATGTGCCAAATATGTTTTTGTCATGCAGCTTGAAGATGAGATGAAAAAACAAAATCTTACGAAAGAAGAGCTGGCGAAAAGAATGGGAACAAGCCGCTCTTCTCTAAATCGGCTTCTTGATCCTCAACAACCTTCTAATTTGAAATCCCTAGTGAATGCCGCAGTGGCAATTGGACGTCATTTAAGAGTGAGTCTTATCTAACAAAATATTTTTAAATAGCAGAGGGGTAGCTTTTGGAGGTTTGGAGGGATTATTAAAAGAAGAAAATTGACCTTTAATTCTTTAAAGAATTATTCTCTTACCGGTGCAATAATTAAATTCCAATGCAAACAACAGAAGAACTTCTTAAAGAAAGATCTGAGTACAAATATGGATTTGTCACAGACGTTGAGACAGAGAAGATCCCTAAGGGTCTTAGTGTTGAGACGATCCACCTTATTTCGGAGAAAAAAAAGGAACCTGCCTTTCTGCTTGATTTTCGACTAAAGGCATATGAGAAGTGGCTTCAACTCAAAGAACCCAACTGGGGACACTTTTCCTATCCAAAAATTGACTATCAGAATATCTCCTACTACTCCGCACCCAAAAAAAAAGCAAAGCTTGGAAGTCTCGATGAAGTTGATCCCGAAATTTTAGCAACCTTTGTTAAGCTTGGTATTCCGGTCGATGAGCAGATGCGGCTAACAAACGTTGCTGTGGACATGGTCTTTGACTCTGTCTCCATCGGGACAACATTTCAAAAAAAACTGCAGGAGGCGGGGGTTGTCCTCTGCTCCATGACAGATGCTGCAGCTAACTATCCAGAGCTCTTGCAAAAATATCTGGGAAGCGTTGTCCCCATTGGCGATAACTACTTTGCAGCTCTTAATTCGGCAGTCTTTTCCGATGGCTCCTTTGTCTATATTCCAAAAGGGGTCCGCTGCCCCATGGAGCTTTCAACCTATTTCCGCATTAATGATAAAGAGTCGGGCCAATTCGAAAGAACGCTGATTATTGCAGAGGCCGGCTCCTATGTCAGTTATCTCGAGGGATGCACAGCACCTGCATTCTCTCAAAACCAGCTCCATGCAGCTGTTGTTGAACTCATTGCCCTAGATAATGCCGAGATTAAATACTCCACGGTCCAAAACTGGTATTCCGGTGATAGAGTCACAGGAGAGGGAGGCATTTTTAATTTTGTCACTAAAAGAGGCAAATGCCTTGGCCATCATTCGAAGATTTCCTGGACGCAAGTTGAAGCAGGAGCTGCCATTACCTGGAAGTATCCAAGCTGTATTTTGCAGGGTGACCATTCCGTCGGAGAGTTTTATTCCGTTGCACTGACAAATGGAAAGATGCGAGCCGACACAGGGACAAAAATGATCCACATCGGCAAAAACAGCCGTTCGACAATCATTTCCAAAGGAATTGCGGCTGATGAATCGACAAATACCTACCGCGGTCTTGTGGAGATCCATCATAAAGCCGAAGGGGCGCGCAATTATACCCAGTGCGATTCGATGCTTGTTGGTAATAAGTGTTCGGCAAACACCTTTCCGACAATTGAAATGGGAGGAAATAGGGGATCTGTTGAGCATGAGGCCTCCACTTGTAAGATGAATGAGGAGCAGCTCTTCTACTTTCAATCGCGGGGCATTAGCCGCGAAGATGCCATTAACCTTGTCGTCAATGGATTTTGTAAGGAGGTCTTCCGAGAGCTTCCTCTTGAGTTTGCAGCCGAAGCGCAAAAACTTTTATCATTAAAACTTGAAAATTCCGTAGGTTGATTTATGCTTATCATTGAAAATCTATGGGCAGCATCTGAGGGAAAGCAGATCCTTAAGGGACTGAATCTCACTGTCAATGCAGGTGAAGTCCATGCTATCATGGGACCTAATGGGGCGGGCAAGTCAACGCTTGCTAAAATCTTAGCTGGTGATCCCGCCTACGAGGTAACAGAGGGGAAAGTGACATTTTGCGGGCAGGATCTATTAGAAAAAGAACCCCATGAACGCTCCTGGCTCGGCCTTTTTATGGGTTTTCAATACCCTCCCGAAATTCCGGGAGTGACAACCGAACAGTTTCTTTTTCATGCAGTCAATGCAAAACGCAAATTCCAAAATGAAGTCCCTCTCTCCGAAGAGGTTTTTGAGGAGATGCTCTTAGAAAAAATGGGCCCCCTCGAGATGAAAGAAGAGTTTCGTAAACGATGCATCAACGAGGGATTTTCCGGCGGCGAGAAGAAAAGAAATGAAATTTTGCAAATGGCCCTTTTAGATCCAAAACTCGCTATTTTGGATGAGACTGACTCGGGGCTTGATATTGACGCAATGCGCATTGTTGCAGCCGGGGTGAACCATCTTAGGAATAAAGAAAAAGCGCTTTTACTCATCACCCACTATCAGCGTCTTTTAGAATATATCATTCCCGATTTTGTCCATGTTGTGATTGATGGCAAAATCATTCTCTCCGGAGATAAGGCTCTTGCTCTTGAGCTAGAGAAGAGGGGATATGATTGGCTAACCCACGAGATAGACGCAAAATGACCCAACAGATAGAAAAAGACCTTCAAGTTTTTTTTGAAAAAGAGGCAGAGAGTTCCCTCTTTTCCCCTTTTCAACAAAAGGCATGGACGCAATTTCAAAGCATGGGTCTACCGACGCGTAAAAATCCCGCATTTAAATACATTCCCTTAAAGGATCTCTACTCAAAAACATTTGACTTCTCACCTCCTCAGGAACTTCATCCCAATATCTCTGCCCTCATTTACCCCGAATGTCAGAATTCCTTTGTTACCTTTTTAAATGGAGTTTTCTCCCCCACTCTCTCCAATCTTACAGAATGCGAGGGGCTTTCTCTTCTCTCCTTTGATGAGGCTTCGCAAAAATATCAGACATTTCTCCATAATCGCATGACCAAAGCTGTAGCCAGCGAAGAAGACCCCTTTGCACTCCTGAATTATGCTTTTTCTAAGAGGGGGGCATTTATCTACATCTCTCCAAAAAAAGAAGTTATAAGGCCTCTTCAAATTCTCCTCCTTACAACACATGAAAACTCTTTTGTCTTTCCACGCCTCCATCTTTTTGGAGGAAAAGGGTCATTTATCAATCTTCTCCTCTCGCACGATGGGCAAAATAAGAGCATCACCGATGCGCTCATAGATATCACACTGGAAGAGGATGCTAAAATAAATGTGAATCTGATCGAGCAGAATGCACTTAGCAGCGGACTAATTTTTAGCTGCCGCGCAACTCTTAAAGAGAGAAGCACGCTCACATCCGTTGCAGCAACCGCGGGAGCTTCTCTCTCACGCCATGACTACCATATCTCTCTTTTGGGCGAAGGGGCGGGGTGTGATATATCGGGCGCGTGGGTTTTAAAAGAAAAGTGCCAGCACCATGTGCGGACCTTTGTGCATCATAGAGCAGAAAAGACACATTCCAGACAAAAGTTTAAGGGAGTCCTTAATGACTTCTCCCGCTCGAGTTTTGAAGGGATGATCTTTGTCGATTCCATAGCACAAAAAACAGAGGCCTACCAGGTTAATAATAATCTTCTTCTCTCGGAAAAGGCTTATGCTTATACAAGGCCCAATTTAGAGGTCTTTGCAGATGATGTCAAAGCCTCGCATGGAGCCACTATTGGACAAATTAATGGTGATCAGCTCTTTTACCTTAAGGCGCGTGGCATAGATGAGGAGCTTGCTAAAATGCTTCTGGTGCGGGGCTTTACCCAAGAGGTGATAGAAAAGATCTCCTCTCCCTCCTGTCGCCAAAGAGCCTATACCTCCCTAAATTAAATGGACCTCTTTCGTAAAGATTTCCCCCTCCTGCACGCGCAGAAAGAGTTGATCTATCTAGATTCTGCCGCAACTACTCAGAAGCCCGCCTCTGTCATCGATGCGATTTCCCGGTTCTACCAGGAACAGTATGGAACTGTCCATCGTGGGGTCTATGACCTATCAATCGAAGCAACTCGCCTCTACTCTGAGGTGCGTGAAAAGGTAAAAAGGTTTATTGGCGCCAAATCCACAGAAGAGATCATTTTTACAAGAGGAACAACAGCCGGGATTAACCTAATTGCCAGGTCTCTCGCGCGTGGGTTTTTACAAAAAGGAGATGAGATCCTTTTAAGTGTTGCTGAGCACCACTCCAATCTTCTTCCCTGGCAGATGATCGCAGAGGAAATGGGAGTAATTCTTAAATTTATCCCCATTACAGATGAGGGAGCTCTCGATATGGAAGCCCTGACTCATCTTCTCAATGGAAATGTCAAAGTGGTCTCCCTGCCACATATCTTTAATGTGTTGGGGACAATTAACCCAATTAAAGAGATCGCATCTCTCGCTCATAAAATGGGAGCGCTTCTAGTTGTAGATGGGGCGCAAGGGGCTCCTCATCTTCCCCTTAATGTTCAGGATCTCGATGCAGATTTCTACCTTTTTTCGGGGCATAAGCTCTATGGTCCTACAGGAGTGGGGGTGCTCTTTGGAAAGTACTCACTTCTTGAGAGGATGCCTCCCATTGAGGGGGGAGGGGATATGATCTCTCAGGTTACCCTCAAACACTCTACCTATGCTGCTCCCCCTTTACGATTTGAAGCGGGCACTCCCATGATTGCCGAAGTGATTGGCCTGGGGGCTGCAATCGACTATCTTGAGGCAATTTGTATGGAAAAGATCGCAGCTTGGGAAAACACCCTGCTCCAACACGCCCTTGCTCACTTCCAAAACATTCAAGGTATCAAAATTTTAGGAACGGCCCTTCCTAAAAGTGGCATTGTAAGCTTTACAATTGATAAGGTGCACCCATTAGACCTTGCCACCCTTCTGAATTGCAAAGGGGTTGCCATTCGCTCCGGGCACCTCTGCAGCCAACCCACCATGCAACGCTTTGGCATCACCTCCTGCGCGCGCATCTCTTTTGCTCTCTACAACACCCTCTCTGATATTGACCAATTTTTTAAAAAATTAAATATCACACTTTCTCTTCTTTCATAGATTTTTCAAAATAATTATAAGTTAATAATTAATTAACATTAATCTACTATAATTATTAATACATAATAAAAAATATAGGTAATTTATGATGGATAATCCTGTAATACTCTTAGGTTGCGCAACAATTGGCAACGTAGCATTTGGAGCAGTCTGTGGCGGTTCTGCACTCCTTGGTCTGGGGCTTGCTCTTCACAGCGTTTCCTTGATAGCAGGTGGGGTCGCCTTAGCTAGTGCGATTCCTGCAGTCTCTCTTCTCATTGGAGGGGCTTTAGCGGTTAAACATTTGTGGAGTCGCTACAGTGATTGGAGAGAAACACTCAGAGCACTGCCTGCAGATACCTCAACAAAAAAAGCACACGAATTTGGATGGACACCTGCGCCGGCAATAGATCGTGAGCGAATTGAGAAAATTACGAATGCCTCCGATTTGCATGAATCTAACCATCATGGAGATTACTTTAATATGGTGCGTAGCGCGAGGTCTACTCTTGACGATAATAATTCTTTTACTCGATCTATAGGCCGCGGCGATGACAACACTCTATAATAAGGGTTAAAAGAAGGCTTTCACGAGAGAGAATGTTCTTTTAGTCCAATGAAAGGGGCTGGCGGGAGTTGAGAGATTATCTGCCGGGATGCGTGAGAGGGGACGCAGGGAGGAGTTCCAGGAAAAATTGGTGGCCGATCCTATCCGAAAAGAGTAGGGGTAGTGCTCTCTTACTTTAGCATGGACAACTCCGTTCATTCTGCCAAAGGGATAGATAAAGCTTGAAATGGTTTGAGGGAGTCTCTCTTCAAGAATTTTTTTTGACTCCTCAACCTCTTTTACAAGATCAAGATGTGGATAGGTGAGATTGGCATGGGTGTAGGAGTGAGAAGCTATCTCAACATGTCCGCTTTGGCACATCTCTTTTAGTTCTTCAAAAGTACAAAATGGGGCCTTTTCCATGTAGATTCCCTCTTGCATCGCTAAAGTGTAGGGAACAGCAAGGCGCGTTTCGGCGCTTACCCCGCTTTTTTCCAGAATATATTGTACAGGCACTCCTAATAATGCACGCAGGTTCCACTTTTGGAGCAGCGGAAAGACATAATGGTAAAAGTCAAAGGTCGCATCATCGAAGGTCAGACAAAGCGATGTAGATAACTTCTGAATGGGGTCGCCAGGCAGCACCACGGGATAATGATCTTTAATATATTCAAGATGAGAGGAGAGCATCTCTAAACTGTTCGCATGCTTTCCAATTCCAACACGATGGTACATTGTCGCAATCAGCATAAACGGCTTTTGTTAAGATGATAGAGTTTTAAATATTTATAAAAGGCTGTATGTCCGTTATAGACTGATATCAAAAAACCCTCATAGCCCCCTAAAAACCCTCTTTTAAGAAAGAAAGATTTCAAAAATGCCCCCATGCCATGCCATGCGGCAATCCCTGGGGTTGACCGCTTCTTCCCATAATACTGCTCTGCAAAAAGGGTGGAGTAGCGCTCCATTTTTTTTAAAAAATCTGAAATCGTTGCATAAGGATAGTGGTGGATAGGATTTTGGAGTTTTTGTATTTTAAAACCTTTTTTTTCTATCCCCTCATGGACAAGGCTCGTGCAAAAAGCTGTTTTTTTCCTATGATAGAGCCGAATATGCTCCTCAGGATGCCAGCCGCACCATTTAATCCATTTATCATTGAAATAGTTTTGGAAGGGGATGGAGTAGAGTGTACCCTCCTCCAAAGAGAGGCTTTCGATCTCACTTACAAGTTGAGGAGAGGGCACCTCATCACAGTCGATTGATAAGATCCAATCATGTTTAGCCAGGTTTGCAGCTAAATTACGCGCCTCCCCAAATCCATTAAAGGGGATCTTATGAAGCGAGACATTTGAAAAATTTTTTGCAATAGCTAGCGTCTCATCTGTTGAGCCGGTATCTGCAACAATGACCTCGTCAAAAGATTGCAGGGCCTTTAAGACTTGGGCCACGCAGCGCTCCCCATTTTTAACAATCATTACTACGCTAATCATTGTAATATTTTTTTTATGACTCACCATAACATTGCATCATTCTCTTTTAATAAGGTAAAATGCTTGTATTATGCTTAAGCGTAGCTTAAATTAAATGAGTAAATCAACCGATTTCATACAACATCGCCAGTTAGTTTTAACAAAAGCTGCCTTTTTGTGGACACAGATTTTAAAAGCCCCTTTCTGGGCTATTTATAATCTACTCCTCTTTATCCTTTATAAAGACCTGCATGCTACTCCTTTCCAGATAGCCCTCTTTATCATTCTCAAGCCGGTTGTCTCCCTCTTTTCCATCTATTGGGGCTCCTTTGTTAATAAACGCCCCGATAGGCTTGTCTCCAATATTGTTTGGGCCGGGGTAATTGGCTATCTCCCTTTTCTACTCTTCCCCATTTTTTACAACTCTTGGTTTGTTCTTTTTGGAGCTGCTCTTTTTATGATGATGCATCGGGGGGTTGTGCCTGCCTGGATGGAAATTTTAAAATTGAATTTACCAAAAGGTGTCAAAGAGAGAGTTTTTTCTCTTGGCTCTATTGTTTCCTATATTGTCGGAGCTATTCTGCCGCTTGTTATTGGACCTCTGCTTGACCACTACTCTGTTGCTTGGCGCTGGATTTTTGCAATCACCTCACTTTTGGGAATATCCACTCTTTTTTTTCAGCGCAAGATTCCCATTCACTCTACTTCCCCCGCTCAGGTGGAAGCTCAACCTATCCGCTATCATTTTTTTCAACCTTGGAAAAGTGCTCTTGCGCTCCTCTTACAGCGTCCCGATTTCCGCTGCTACCAGATTGGTTTTATGGTTTTTGCAGGGTCGGGGCTCATGGTGATGCAGCCTGCTTTACCCAAATTCTTTGTAGATGTTTTGGGTCTTTCTTATACTGAATTATCGATAGCTCTCCTCATTTGCAAAGGGGCAGGTTTTGTGTTGACATCTCCCCTTTGGGCTCGTGGGATGTCGAAATTTGATTTTTTCCGTCTTAGCTGCTTCGTAACAACAGCTGGGGCTCTTTTCCCACTCATTCTAATTTTTGGAAAGCTCCATGTGAGCTTTATCTATCTGGCTTATCTAGCTTACGGTATTATGCAAGCAGGTTCGGAACTTGTTTGGCATTTTGCCGGCCCCTATTTTGCAAAGGAGCAGGATAGTTCTGCCTATAGCAATCTCAGTGTTCTAGCTGTTGGCGTACGGGGGCTTATCATTCCGCTTATCGGCACAGGTCTTATCTTCTTTATTCCTGCCAGTGGAATCTTACTCTTTGGGGCTCTGCTCTGCCTTTCCGGCACTCTCTACATGAACCACTTCAGCAAAAATGTTGCCTCCGTAAGAAGTTAGTTTAAAAAAAATCCAATCGTGCCCGTGCCCGAAAATAGATTGCTTAATCCAAATTAAAGCATAAAACCCACCCGGATGTCCGGATGGGTTTTTTATCTTAAGCAGAGGTGAAAATCTAAAAGGAAATGGTTATTTTCCCTTTGATCACAACGACCTCCTCCTTGCAATGATCGCCAAGGAAGGAGGATTCTATTGTGAAGGGTTGCATTTTAAATAGATCAAGCTCTTCGCAAGAGCTATCCCTTTCCAAAACAGCAACCGATTCACCCCCACTTTTCGGATCAGCCGAAAAGGCTTGGGTGTAGGTATTCAATTTATGACTCCCTTCTATCCAATAATTGGATAGGTTAGGAGAGGAAAACAGTTTTCTCTCCCTCAAATTATTCCAAACCATACCAGGAATCAAGCCAATAGAGCGAAAAATGCCTAAGCTTGAGGAGTATCTCCCGATATGTTTCAATTTCCTATTGCTTCCAAAATCCCAATGGTTGTGGCTTCGAGCGAGATTTAAAAAACCTCTTACTATCTCTCATTTCACCCCCTTTTTGCTCATGTGATCCACTGTAATTGGGTGTTCAAGCCTTTAAAATAAAAGACTTGGAAAAATGCCCTAATATAAGGCCTATCTTCTTGTATCATCCCGGCTTATTTTCGTAAACTTTTCGGTAGAATAGCCCTCTTTCTCAATGCCCTCTTTTATTAGATATTTTTTTAGGCTGCACTCTCCTTGTGAGAAAATCGTTTCAATTTCTGGATAAGAGGAATGGTTTTTCAATTTCTCCCATGCAAGCGGCACTTTTTCTTTGGCCTCGATTTTCTTTGCTAGGAAGAGAATGCGCAAGAGATTAAAAGCTTCCAGCCTTTCAAAACCGGATTTCTTCTCAAGCTGCTCTGCAAGTTTTTCTGCCTCATCTAAAGCTTCGATATAGCGGTTTTCGAAGATCAGTGTAGAGGCTCTGCTATAATCGGCATAATAAGAAGGGATATAGGATTCAGTCCGGTTTAAAGAGGAAGCGCCACTTGCAATGGCCTCTGCAATCTTCCCCTGTTCAAGAGAGGTGAAAGTAAAAATCGCGTCCAGAGGGGGATGCAGCTCAGGATGGGATAGAGCAATTTTTTCGAGCTGCTTTATCGATTCGCTATCAACGAGCTTTCCCTTTTGGAATTCAAAAATAGAACGCTTTGCGGTAAGAAAGTCATTTTTTGAGGTTGCAGCGCGCCGGTTGCTGATCTGGCAGAGAGCTAGAATCAAGCAGGCAAGCAGGAGAACGGAGCAAAGCCCCTTCTTCCAGTGGGTAAACAATAATTTAATCCATCTGCTTTCTTCCATGGAGAGAGACCATATTTCTTTTATTAAGGATAAAATATATAATCTTTTCAATATTGATGCCAAGAGAAACTAATTTTTAGACATCCTATGATAGATTTTTCCCTTCACACATTTAAGCGGATCGCAGTCGTCAGACGCAATGGCCTTGGCGATCTTCTTTGCGCATTTCCAACAATCCTTTACTTAAAGGAGAAGGCCCCATCGGCTGAAATCACCCTTTTTGTCGATGCAAGAAATAGCCCTCTTCTCTCTTACCTTCCTCCTCTTGATCGGATTATTATTTTCCCTGAAGGAGGCAATAAGTATTTTCAACTTCTTAAAGCCGCGCTGACCTATCGTTGGAAAAATTTT
>JABDDZ010000009.1:0-107 GCA_013287335.1 Chlamydiota bacterium
GATAAGACAGATTATGTAATCCAAACAAGAGGGAATGCGAGCGATCTAACAATTGATGAAGAAAAGTTTGCATTAGTCGCAGAGCAAGTTGTTGTTGTTAGGCCTGA
>JABDDZ010000009.1:117-12658 GCA_013287335.1 Chlamydiota bacterium
CCTGAAAACGATCCCATAGATGGAACTCCTATTCCTTTTAAGATGAAAGTCATGGTCTCGGGAACAAGAGATGCTTTAAAAAATAAGAGGGTCGAAGAATTAGATCTTAAAATCCTTTATACCAAAAATCACCCTAGCGTGGAAAGCGCACAAGCAACTTCTTACTGGGGAGTGCCGGGAGTTAGTTGGTGGGATAGTTCAACAAACATCAAGAAAGCTTAAGAATCTTATTGGACGTGAGCGACAGTTATTGCCCTCTCTTCAGCTTGCAGAATGCTTAATAGGACAGGCATTTTATTTCTAGCACGCTCTATAGGGGAGAGGTTTCGAAAAAGCCAGTTGCTACTTGGTGGTGCATATTTAGGGTCTGCACCCGCCTCTAGGAGCTTTAAGACCACGCTCTTTAATAGGGCAATATCCTCCCCTGACCTAGGTTCTGTGTCAAGAAGGGCTAAAAGGGGAGTTGTCGATTCCCCAAGATTTGGGTTAGCGCCCGCAGATAACAGATAATCGAGGAGTTGCAAAGCCCTGAAAGATACTTTTTGATGGACCATTTCAATTAGATCTTGTCCTAGGATAAAGTTCGCAACATAATTGCAAAGCTGTAGAAGAGGTGTTCTATGCATGGCGCGAGCATTCACATGTGCGCCGGCTTCAATGAGTGATGCGAATTGAGCAAATAGGTTCTCAAAATTATCATTAAAAATACTTAGCAAAAGGGTTTGCATTCTTGTATGAATAATCTGTTCTTTGTAGCGGAGATTAGAGCGAATAGAATGGCTGTTATTGAGTTCCCGATAGAGATATAAATACTGCTCCTGCTTAGCAAGCGTGCTCCAATTTTCTGCCAAATTAATAATACATTGTGCTCCTTGAAGTTGGAGGATACGGTTAAATAAGATAGTAATGCGTATCTCCTTATAGACATCAAGAAACGTTGTGCAGACAAAAGGGAAAGAGGATTTGGGAATCTTCCAAGCCAAAATTTGATCAGAAACCTCAGCGACCCTTTCACCAATCATAAATAGGAGCTCCCTCGGAATCAGAGTAAAATAATTTATCTCGTTAGAGGCGTGGACTTCCATGTTGATTTACTGAATAGAGGCAAAAAGGCTCATTGGAAGAGAGGTTTTTTCATTAATCAGAGTGACTGAAAAGGAGGTTTGATACTCTTCTTTAGGGACAAAAAGAATCATATTGGCATGGGAGTAGGGGTAGATCGACTGATCTTTGACTCCCTTAGCGGCATAGTCATTATCAAGAAGATCATTAGCCCGCGCCGATCCAATGCCATCAACAATGGCGGGGACAGCAAAAATAGGGGAGAGGAGGATAGCAGCAGCTCCATAACCTGTTGCTCTTGCAAGCGTAGAGGTATGTACTTTTTTAGCTACTTCTTCAGAATCAGCAAAGGGGATAGAAATTCCATTTTTGGTAAAAAGATAAGTTTTGTCGGTATGGTTTTCAATGAAGAGGTGAACGGGTTGGTAGCCTTTTGCTAAAAGATCGCGTCCGAGCACTTTTCTACACTCTTTTTTGGAGAGGGCTTTAGCATAGATCCGTAGACCATTATTGACCGGCTACTCTTGCAAAACAAGGGGAGGAGGGGATGAAAGCGTTCTAGAGTTATACTTTGCGCATCCAGAAATTGCCAATGGGATGAGAAATAATGAAGAGATTAAAAAACGTCTAAAAAGGATCATCAAAAACCTACCTACTCGCATTACTAAATCAATAAAGGTAAAAGGATAGCAGTAACTGCAACAAAGATCGAGAAGTTTTTGTGTCAATCCAGTATAAGACATATTTTGGTCTTATGGCTTTGACTTCCAATGCAAAAAATCTCTTTAGTTGATAAAAATAACTTTCATCAAGTTTCATGGCCGACAACATATTGGGGAGAGAAAGTCTCTCGTTTTTTTCAACCTCTTATGGAAGAGGGGGTAGAGAAATTCGTCCAAAATGTCCAAACAACTTTGCAGCTTATTCAACTTGAAGATCTTATCCTCCCCATTGCGGTCAATCAAAAGGAGTATAATAATTCCTATGTAGTCTCAAACTATTATGGGACCTATCTTCTAAAAGAGAAGTTGGCAAAAGAAAAGCCGAGGCTATTACCACTTGTTTCTCCTTTTTTACTTCCTCTCAAAGGTATATTAAAGCTTTTGAAAATCAATAAAGCTGTCTATCTCAATACATGGTTTTTCTCAGCTTCTCTCCCGCCGCACATCACTCCTTCTCAAATGATAGAGGTACGTCGTTTTTTGACAGAGGTCTACCCCGACCATCTTTTGATGTTCCGTTCAATCACAAAGTGCTTTAATAGCTCCTTATATGAGGCTTTGGAACAAGCAGGCTTTATGCTTGTCCCCTCAAGAGAGATCTATTTTTATAATCCTCATGAAAAAGAAAATTTTTCTAAAAGAGTTCACTATCATCGCAGACGCGACATCCGCTTGCTTGAGCAAAGCGGGTATGAAGTGATAGGTAATAGAGACTTTTCAACGGAGGATATTAAACGCTGCAAAGAGCTTTATAAACGTGTCTATATCGATAAGTATACCCCCTACAGCCCTGATTTTTCAGAAGCCTTTATTTCTCATCTTATGAAACATGACCTTCTCAATTTTTTAGCACTGAAAAAGGAGGGGAGAATCGATGCCGTGGTTGCCTATCAGTGCGACCACCAGATGATGCAAGTACCATTCATAGGATATGATACTGAGCTTCCAGCTGAGATCGGCCTATATCGGATGATCTGCCTTCTGCCTTGCCTTGAAGCTGATAAACAGGGTCTTTTTTTTCATGACGGCCATGGAGCTGATACCTTCAAAACACATCGTGGGCTTAAAAAGGCTACTGAGTATACAGCCATCTACTCAGCCCACTTTCGAGGATTGCGCAGGCTGCCTTGGAAGATGGGCGAAAGAATGGTCGACCTGATGCTTGAATAGACAAAACCTCAGATTTTTTTTATAGAGCCAACCATAAACCTGTAAACAAAGTTTTTATCAAGATATTCCAGTTCCTGTTCCAAGCTCTGTTCTTGATGAAAATGGCTTCTAATACCCTCAGGAAAGGTCTGACCGCTTAAAAACTGGCGGATGCAAAAACGCGCCCCATTTCTTGCCGTACGTAAAATTTCATGAGAGAGCACTGTAAACTCCTCTTTGCTGATATAAGATGCGACATCGGATAGAGAGAAGCAATCGAAGGAGTTTGCAGGCTGCGCTTTTAAATAGGAGATAAGATCACTCGTTTCCCATCTTAACCGATTTAATCGGCTCCGCATGATTTCAGCTCCCTGGCGTGTCAGATAGGGGGGAAGCCCCTCCGGATAGACCTTTCCCTTGAATAGAAGCGAGAGTAGAGGATTGCTTTTAGCCAGATGCAAGTTGAGTGAACACTGAATTCTATGCCGGATGTATTTGGCGATATTGATCTTGCCATCTACATTTTCATATAGACCGGGATCTTTGATAAAAAAGCGCGTTATAGCAGGGTTCAGGATGATTGAAAAAGCAGCTCTCCATCCACTAGAATCCCATTCATTTTTAATAAATTCAGACTGTTCTTCAACATTATCAAAATCAAAAAGCTGTTTAACTTTTTTTCTGCGTATGATGCGGAAGATGCGGGCGCAACGTAGGCACCATTTCTCTATGGCTCCTGCAAAAATAATTCCTTTCCGAAGAGCTTTTTTTTGGCTATTCCAATAAAGGGAGGAATTTTGCTCGAGATGGGGCTTCACTTTATTATAAAGCTCTAGCCTTTCCTCATGAGAAGCGAGTCCCATGAAGGCCAGGTATTCTTCTGTAGAAAGAGTTTCGAGGGATGCACACTTTAAATTCAAAAGGGCGTTCTGGATGGGATTTACATCGATTGAGATGATTGATCCACAATCAGAGAGAAGAAGATTCATGGGACGGTCTCCGGAGGCAGTAATGCAAACAACGCGATCGTTGGGCCGGATTTTCAAAGCTTTTTGCTCAGTCATCCAATCTTCATTTCCAAAACTATAACTTAAGCGATGAAAAAAATCTGACATCGATGTCCTATTAATTAATATCTTAATCCAAGAGCAACTGTTGTGCCAAGAAGGTAAAACTTTGTATCAATAAAATTAAAGGGGTAGCCCTCTTTTCCTCCAAAATGACGATATTCGAAGAAGGGGGAAAGGATGGCTTCAAGTCTCAAACAGGATCCTGCAAGAGTATATGCAAAGGGCACTTCAACGCGATAATGGCTCTCATCACTCATTCGAAGGACTGTATCATCAAAGTCGGGATCTTCAGTTATCTTTGAGCGGCCATTTAGCATAAATCGAGCTTTAATATTTATCCCCATACTAAGGCAAGGAGTTAAATTGAGACCAGACAAAAAGCCTGCTGCAACATAGTTGAAGGTATCAACAGTGGTATAAAGAAGAGGAGAGGGATTTAAAAACTGGTTTTTTTCGTTGAAATATCCATATCCTGCATAGGGGATAATAAAAGGGAATTTTCCAAATGGGATCATAAACGTAAATCCCACTCTTCCCTCCCCAATGAGATCTGTCACATCTGAGACAAGCCTTTTTCTTCTACTATTAAATCCCTTGATAGTTCCTTCGCTGTAAAGGATCTCTCCTCCCAGATAGATCCCGGCACCTTTAACCCGGTCAATGGTAAAGCGGATTCCATCAATTCTTCCCGACTGCTCAGTTCCCCCTTTGCGGGAGCGTTGGAAATAATAGATTTCCGGACCGACATAGGTAAAATAGGTACAGGGAAACATATCAGGGGTAAAGAGGGGTTCATCTTCAGCACAAAGAGGGGCAAGCCCAAGTAGAACAAGAAAAAGTGCGAAGAGATAAATCAGTCTCAAGGATGGCCAGAAATTGCAATTTATAAATTGTCCACAGCTTAAACAGAGTGTGGAATAAAAATCAGCTTGAGATTTTTAGTCTCCTTCAAATATTTTGCAATCCTAAGGATTCTACATACCGCGGCGAGGTTTTTTTGAAAAAGAATTTATTTGTTTTTATTTCTGTTTTTTTAGTTTCTTTGTCATTAAATGCAAAAGAAACGGATCTAAGTATTAACTTGGAAAAAGGTATTTCTGTTGATATTACAGGACATCAAGGAGGTTACCTAGGTCATCCAAGAGATTATAATGCAACGCTTACACAAGTTGAAATTGATAGCATCAGTTATATCGTTAACACACTTGCGTTTCGATCTCTTGTATCTATTTTAAAGTGCAAAGGGGAGTTAGAGGCTGCGGGAGATAGGGTCGATCAAGTTCATCCCTTACGCTTTTTAGAGGTCATTTTTACAAGTGAGCAGCTAAAAGCGGGGATCCGCAGTATTCGGGGCCGAGGATGGATTTGGGGAGATTTTTTAGCGGGGTTTAAAAATAGCTTAGCGACTGAGTCGCAAATTGGCAATATGACAAAGGCACAGATCAATGACTTTGCAGCAAAAGTGGGGATAAACCCGAATATAATCACTCCCTCAATTGAGGCTCGCAATTGGGATCAATTGATGGATTCTCTGATTACGCAGATTCCTCGTAGGGGCAACCACGACCGCTATGACGATTAGGCATGCGTTTAATTTTTTTTATTCCCACTTCCAGTCGGCGATCTCGTCGGGATCTTTTCCATAGGTTTTGATATATTCTTTGTGGCGTTGCAGAGCATATTCATAGTTGGAGACAAGGGTGTTTGCCTCCGCTGCAACTTTTGGATTGCTTGCTGAAGCAAGGAGGATAGCCTCCATAATTAGATGGAGGCGGCTTGTCTTGTTTCTCACCAGCATGTCGAAAGGAGTTGTTGTCGTCCCCTCCTCCTCATAGCCCTTGATGATAAAGCGTTGGATATTTTTTCGCCCAAAGAGAAGGCTTTTAACGGCTGATGGGTAGCCATGAAAGTTGATAATAACCGGTTGGTTTGCAGTAAAGAGAGCTTCGAACATCTCATCTTTTAGACCATGGGGATGAAGAGTGTCCTTTTCTAGAATTAACAGATCTGTGACATTGACAACCCTGATCCGCAACTCCGGAATCTCCTTGCGTAAGATTTGAGCGGCTGCCATTACCTCCAAATGAAGGATGTCTCCGATACCGACAAGAACGACGTCAGGGTTGATCCCCTCATCTGTGCTTGCCCACTTCCAGACGCTGGCGCCGGATCTGCAGTGTGCAATAGCCTCATCCATCTCTAGCCATTGTGGGAGGGGAGTTTTATTAGCAACCACAAGGTTAACATACCCTTTGCTCTCTAAACAGTGGTCAAGCGTAGAGATCAGACAGTTGGCATCGGGCGGTAAGTAGATTCGCACAATATTTGCTTTCATATTGAGAAGAGTATTGATAAATCCTGGGCTCTGATGAGAAAAGCCATTATGCTCCTGCCTCCAAAGCGTGGATGTTTCAAGGTAGTTGAGAGAAGCGAAGGGCTTTCTCCATTTTGTCTCTCTTGAAAACTTTAGGAACTTGGCAAATTGATTCATCATCGTTGTAATGATTCCCAAAAACGCCTCATAGGAGGGAAAAAGACCATGCCGGCCTGTCATGAGGTAGCCCTGGAGCCAACCCTGGCAGGTGTGCTCGCTGAGTATTTCTAGGACGTGTCCCCCCGTTGTTGAGATGTGGGCATCGAAAGGGCCAACCGGCCACTGATAATCCCTATGTGTTGCTTCTAAAACAGCCCCCAGCTTATTCGACTCCAGCTCATCGGGCGAAAAGATGCGGAAAGATTGAGGATTTTTTTCAAAAACAATCTTTAAATACTCTGCGCAAGCTTTGATATTGCTCTCAACATGTCTTCCCCGTTTTGATTTTCCTTTACTGGGGTGAAGAGCAAAATCTTGGATGGGGGGAAGAGATAAGGGCTTATAAATCTCTCCGCCAAATGTATGGAGATTTGTCCCCATGCGCAGCGAAGCTCCTGGAGAATTTGCCAAGACCTCTTTTTTGGGAAATCCCTCTTCGTCAAAGAGCTCTTCGGGTTTATACGAGCGGAGCCAATCTTCCACAAGACGGAGAGATTGGGGGTTGGTTTTAAGGTCGCTTGCCGGAATTTGGTGAGAACGGTAGGAGCCCTCGATGGGCAACCCATTGATCTGTTTGATGCCTGTCCACCCCTTTAAAGAGCGCAAAAGAATGAGGGGCCATTTGGGTTTAATTTTATGCTTTCCTCTTCTAGCGCTTGTCTGAATGGCTGAGATCTCTTTGTAGGCCCAGTCGAGGGCTAAAAACAGGGAGGCGTGGAGATCATCTCCTTCAACAAAGCGGGGCTGATACCCATAACCTGTAAAGAGGTGGGAGAGTTCAGTGTTATCCATTGTCCCATAGATTGTGGGGTTGGAGATCTTGTAGCCATTTAAGTGGATGATGGGAAGAACAGCACCGGAGGTTGCAGGATCAATAAACTTGTAACTATGCCAAGCTGTAGCTGTAGGACCAGTCTCCGCTTCACCATCCCCAACAATGCAGGCTACAATGAGCTTGGGGTTGTCCATAATAGCCCCAAAAGCCGTTGCAAGGGCGTAGCCAAGTTCCCCTCCCTCATGGATTGTGCCAGGAATGCCAGGAAAGAGATGGCTTGGAAATCCCCCCGGCCAGGAGAACTTCTTGATAAACGCACCAAGCCCCTCCAATCCAAGCTTCATATCAGGGTAGTAGGGCTCAAGCGAGCGCTCTAAATAGAGGTTCGCGAGATTTGCAGGGGCCCCATGGCCGGGCCCACTCACCAAAAACATATCAAGAGCATACTGCCGGATTAAACGGTTAAGGTGGGTGTAGATGAGGTTAATGCCAGGAGAGGTGCCCCAGTGGCCCAGCAGACGATCTTTAATATGTTCCGGTTTGAGGGGTTTTTTGAGTAAAAAATTCTCTTTTAGATAGAGCTGCGATGCAGCTAAATAGTTCACGGTACGAAAATAGAGATCAAGCCTTTCAAGCTCATCTCCAAACTCTTGCCGGCACTTGGCAATATCCCCGGCTTCTGCTTTTTCTATATGAACGCTCATCTCTTACCCTCTCCACTTTTAACCCATAGTAATGGGAAGGATTAGAGATTTCGACAGAAAAGTAAACTTTTTTTAACAAGGGAGAGGTGTCTTATACAATTCCGCATACTGTGAAGCAGTGTAGATAGGTTCAGCATTGGGATGTTCGCGCTGCCAACCTCTTTTTTGTCTAATAGCTGGATCTCGATGGTTGTGCACTATTCCTTCCCTAGTTCGATTGGTTTGGTTGACTAAGCTATCATTTATGAAATAATGGCCTTCCGTTGTCAGCACATCAACAGTGAAATGGCCTGGAAAATTGAGGACAAGAACAGGAGCGGGCGAATTCTCTACGATCCCTCTGTCATGATCAACTTCTGCAGGTGATATGTATACAATACCATAAGGGACTGGTACAAATGCATTTATGTGTTTAAAAATGTCAGTTTTTGGGTCGCCAAGCAAGCCTAGATCCTTATCTATGAGTCTTAATATATCCAAGATCTGGGGTTTTTCCACCGTCTTTCCATTACGAAGCCTTTTAACTGCCTCTCGAAAAGCTTTTTGACGGTCTATAGAACGGGGATGTTCCAGCAGTGCAGTTTCATAGTCTTCCCACGGCTTCTGAATTTCTCTGTAATGAGTATTTTCTATGGCAGCCTTTCTATTGCTAAATTCGGCGTAACTTTCTGTGCTTCTATCCCATACAACTTGCTGCGGGGGAGTACGTTTAAAGTTAGGGGGTGTGGGAGGACGCAAGGGCCTCAAAAGGGCATAATCGGCATAAGGGGTATGAGTGAGTACTTGGAGTGCTGCATTGATATAGCAAGTATTTCCAAAATTGGTAATGCCCATGACGGGATAGGGAGAAGCGGTGACCTCTTTTGGAAAAAGATGGTGGGGAAGAGCCTCAAGCATTTCTGCTAAATCCTCTGAGGGTGCTGTATTGAAATCCTCTATAAGCTCCTCTTTACTATAGGGTCTCTTTTCCTTGTCAATGTCCATTGCTTCTGCTCTTGTCTCAGGAAGATCAAGACCATTAATGTATTCGAGAGCTTGTGCTCTAATCTCATCAATGCTTTTTCCTTTGAGGTTAGATGCGTGTGTCTCTTGGATACCTTCTTTTCCTTCACCTCTATCGACAATCTCTTCGCCTGGGGCTTCTGTGGATCGGCTAGGGTAATAGAGGGCAACGCCAGCAACTACAAGGTCAACGAGTAAGAAGAGTCCCATCCCGCCGGGGATCGCTGCAAAGAGAGCAGAAACGGGGAGGAAACCCTCGAAGCTCCCTGCAATGATTACAGCAGCAAAAATAGCGGCTACTGCACCCAATACGGTACTTGAGGCTCCTACCGCTTTCCAAGAGGTGGAAGAGGCTTCCTTTGATTGAAAACCATGAATAGCATAATTAAAAGCAGAAAGCATTTTTATTCCTTATTTTTAAAATTTCTTTTACCATTATAGCATATTCAATAAATTATTTCAATATTTTTACTTTTTCCTCTAACAAACTAATAATTCTAAAAGAATTAATAATGCATTAATATTTGGAGGCTATAATCAGAAATATAAAAAAGAAGGAATGTATTTATGTTATCAAAACAAGGAACTTCTCCAGTTGGCGGCCATTGTAGCAATTATGTTCCACATATAGTCTTGGGAGCGGGGATAGCCCTAGGAATTGCAGGGATTGCGGCTACCCTATTTGGTGGGCTATCTGCAGCCTCCTGCTTTAGTGGATGTCTTGCTCATATCCCTGTATGGGCTGATGCTCTTACCATTAGTTGTGGAATTGCCCTGATAATCGGAACTATCCTCCTAATTCATGTAGGCCTTCGCTGTCAGAAAACTAAAAAGCCTTCAGTTTTTCCCGGAGGTAACGGTGTAGAAGAAGGCACTCAAAGCCCTCCCGAATTGACCCTATTTCCAGCTTACGACATTAAAGTAACTCATATAAAACAATAGTGAGAAGCGATCTTTAATTTTTCTTTGCAATTAATCCAGCCCTACTGATAAAATCGTAAGCGCTTTTCTTATAGGAGCATGAAGCAAATGATAACTTTTACTTTATCAAATCACACTTCTGTCACCCAGCAGTTTGAGCTTCTATCGATCCTATTTATTATTGCGCGCCTATAAAGCGCATTCATTTTTTTAATTTTTCTATTTTTCTTTTTTAAAACGTAAGGCCCTTTTTGGGTGTAATATTTTTATTTGAGGTTTTGCTATGTCTGCATGTTCAGATGTATTTAAAGATATTGGTGCAAGTTCTTTAGCATCAATAGGTACCGTTTATGTTGGTGTGATGCCATTCATGTATGTCAAAAATGGTGTGCAGGAGATGAAAATCTCCGGTGTTCCATTCAAAATTCCTAGGAATCCGACCGAGTTATGGAAAGGGGCTCCCGGCTTTTGTGCAAGCTTTGCTCCAACTATTGCTCTTCAAACAGCTGCTTATTCCTTTTTTTCCTCGCGATTTGATCCTCTCCTGGCTTCTGTGATGGCGGGGGCATCCTCTGCTGTGCTTGTCACTCCATCGGAAATTGTGATGAATCGGCAGCAAAAAGAGGGGGGGAGATATGTCGATATTGCGAGGTCCATCTATAATAATTATGGAGTCCGAGGCATTTTTCGGGGAATTCTCCCCACAGCCGTGCGTGAAGGGGGCTTTACGCTTGGATATAAAGCGCTTTCTCCGGCAATAAGAGAGAATATGAAAGAGAAAGGATACTCTCCCATTGTCTCGCAAGGGGTAGCAGGGATTGCTTCTGGGTTTGTAGCAACTCTAATCACCCAAACAAGCGATGGGCACAGCACTCAGCTCAAACGGGATTTTAATGCGACAACTCCCTTTTATAAAGCGATTTTTAATCCTCAATATATGGCTGGGTTTGGATGGCGCTTCGCGATGGTGTCAGTTGCCACTACCTGTATTCCTTTTTTTGAAAGTAAAATAAAGCAACTTGTTGCTTAGACCCTGATTGCTACCCAAACCTCATCAAGTTGGGTAGCAATCAGTCTTAGCAGTTCACTCCAAGGCTTCAGAGAGTTTTCTCTCTGAAGCCTAAATCTGAAATTGTTTCAAAAGCTTAAGATCTATTATAATCTGTGATTATGAATTTTTTAACCTTTCTCAATGAGCAAATTACTCTCTTCATAGTCTTCCCGGCTGTATTGCTTTTAGGGCTCTATCTCACCATTAAATTGCGGGGAGTCCAGATCTCTCGTCTCAAAATGAGCTTTAATGAGCTTCTTAGGTCAAAGGACCAGCAGGGGGAGGGAAATATCTCTCACTATCAAGCGATCGCTAGTGTTTTGGCGGGCAATTTTGGGACAGGAAATATTTCCGGGATGGCCGTTGCTTTAACAATTGGCGGTCCAGGGGCCCTTTTTTGGATGTGGGTGATTGCTCTGCTTGGGGCTAGTTTGCAGTATGCGAGCTGCGTTTTAGGCGTTCTTTTTCGTACCAAAAATGCAAAGGGGGAGTATGTCGGTGGTCCCATGTACTACTTGCGCGATGGGGCAAACCGTAAGAAGACTGCCATACTCTTCTCCTTTATTGTGATCATTGCTGCGATGAGCTGCGGAAATTTTGTCCAGGTAAACTCGATTGCTCTGCCTCTTGCCAATATTGGTATTCCTCCCTGGATTACGGCCATTCTTGCCACTTTTTTTGTTGGCCTAGTGCTTATTGGAGGATCTCAGCGAGTCGCCGTTGTTGCATCTGGGGTTGTCCCTATCATGGCAGGACTCTACTTAGGGGGCGCTTTAATCATCTTAGGAATTCATATAGAAAAAATTCCTGAGGCTTTTTTAATGATTTTGGCCTCTGCTTTTGGGAAGGGAACAGCTTTATTAGGAGGAGCTGCCGGCTTTGGTATAGCTCGTGTTGTCGTATCAGGCTTTGATAGAGCAATCTTTGCAACCGATGCTGGAACGGGTCTTGTACCCATTTTGCAATCGGGAGCCCGTACACGCCACCCCGTTGTAGATGGTGTTGTCACTCTAGTGGCTCCTCTTTTTGTGATGATTGTATGCACAACAACAGCTCTTGTCTTAATTGTTACGGGCGTTTGGCAAAATGGGGAGCTTACTAGCACTAATATGGTGACTGCTGCTTTTCAAAGTGTTTTTGGAGAATTTTTTGGAATCTGGATTGTTGCTCTCGCCCTTGTTCTTTTTGGTTATACAACAATTCTTGCCTGGGGATCTTGCGCTCTTCGGGCTATAGAGTTTCTCTTTGGAAAAAGGGGAGTGCTCTTTATGCAGCTGCTCTTTATTGCAACGGTTCCCATCGGCGCATTTATGCAGACGCACCTTGCCTGGATTCTGGCAGATATTGCCCTCTCTTCAATGCTTTTAATTAACCTGTTTGGCGTTGTTCTCCTTCGAAAACAGGTTGCTGCAACCACCCGTGAATTTTTCTTTGCAAAAATTGGGCCTTCATTAAAATAAGCAATATGAAACTTACAAGCAGCGCATTTCCCCCGAATGGATCTATTCCAAAGATCTATACCTGCCAGGGCAAAGATATCAGTCCTCCCCTT
>JABDDZ010000009.1:12668-43406 GCA_013287335.1 Chlamydiota bacterium
TCTGGCTCTCATTTTGGATGACCCTGATGTCCCAAAATCTCTCCGACCAAGTGGAATCTATGACCATTGGGTCGTCTTTAATATCGATCCAAAAATGACCACCATTCCCGAAAATGTCAAAAATTTGGGAAAAATGGGGCGGAATACTGGCGGCAAAAATAGCTACCAGGGCCCCTGTCCTCCCGATAGAGAGCACCGCTATTTTTTTAAGCTCTACGCTCTCGATACCCTTCTTGAACTTCCCGAAGGTATCTCCAAAGAAGAGCTCTTAGCAGCTATGGAAGGGCATATTATAGCTCAAACGGAGCTTATAGGCCTCTACGTCAAATCCTAATAATTTATAGAGCTTACATTGCAAGGTTTACAAATTCAAAGGCAATTACCTGTACAAGTTATCTACAAGGGAATAGCGATTAGAGATCCATTATATGTAGATATCCTAGTGGCTAGCAAAGTAATTATAGAAGTTAAGTCGACTGAAAAAAATCAACCAATTTACGAAACCCAAATACTAACCTACCTAAGATTGACTGGGGTCAAACTAGGTCTTCTTAGTAATTTTGGTAATAGTCACGTGAAAGATGGGATTGCTCGTGTTGTGAATGGTCTTTAAAATTTACTTTGCGGCTTTGGGTCTTCGCGTCTTTGCGTTTAATTCTCTTTTTTTGATGTAAGCCAAGAGCCTTCGGGGGAGGAAGGATCGCTTATTTTAGTGCGTTTTTGCCAATAGTATTGCCCATAGTCATAGGTTATCTCCTCGCCGGGATAGATCTCCTTTAAAGTCCTAATGACAACACGGTAGAGACCTTTATAGAAGACGCAGATCGATTCGGCATTAGGTTTATCGCTATGATTGATAAAGCGAGTGAGATTGCCCTTTTTTTCACTATCGATTGTGAATGCTTTCCACTGGAGCTTGAAAGGGCGCGGATACATAAAGCAGTAGTCATTCACATTTAAAAAAAATCGATTTCTTCGCCTTAATACACCCGAATACTCCCCAATAAATTGCCATTTTTTAAAGAGCTTATCTGCAAAAATTCCATATCCAATGCGACTATCGATCCACTTTAAGGTAACCTGAGGGACTATTTCCTCATCGAGCTGCTTGCCATGATAGATCCCCAGCCACCGGGCAAGAGGTTCAATTTTCCCTCGTCTGTCAGCTTTTGTGCATTTTTTTTGAATGTGCGCTTCAATCTCGCTATTGGCATAGATGAGATGAGGTAGATAGGAGAGCTCAAAAATTTTTGCAAATGTTGGAATATCTAAGGAAAGGATCTTTTTCCCATCCAGGCAGACTTTGATTTTATACGCAGCAAGATTCATTATAGTCGATTAAGTTTTAAATGATACATTTCGGCAGCGGGAGCTTTGACTCGGCCCAAATATATCATTTAAAATTTAATCGACTATAAACCTAACTTCTTTAGCTATAGTATGCTGCGGAGCAACATTTAGAGCCAGATCTTTGCCTCTCTCTCCCAGCGCCCCCCTCACTTTATCTAGAGCTGTTTGTGGAGTGTTGCACTCTTGGGAAAGGTGGGCTAAGAAGACATGGCGTAGCTTGGGGTGGAAGACTTCGCTTAAAAGTTCGGCGCAGGAGGCATTTGAGAGATGGCCCGATCTTCCTAAGACACGCTGTTTATAGATCATGGGACGCGAGGATGCATGGACCATGGAGGGCTCGTGGTTTGCTTCAATATGTAGATAGTCGCAACCCTTAAGATGATTTTTAACAAGAGTTGTAGGAAATCCAAGATCTGTGCAAATGCCAATTTTTAAGCCCCCGGTCTTTAGCGTAAACATCACAGGATCAGCAGTATCATGCTGTACACTAAAGGGATGAATTTCAATATCTCCAAAGGTGAAGCTTTCGCCTGTAGTGAAGATTTTAAAATTTGGAAGTTCGTGAAAAGCTGCATAGATCCCTTTTGCCGTCTCAGAATTGGCAAGAACAGGTATTCCATGTTTATATGCCAAACACCTTAACCCTTGGATATGGTCTGTGTGTTCATGAGAGATTAAAATGGCTTGAATCTCTTCTAGGTCGACATCAATGGAAGAGAGGCGCTCCTTTGTCGCTTTTGTGCTAATCCCTGCATCAACCAAAATCTTTGTTTTTTTTGTACCAAAATAGATGCAATTGCCTTTAGAGCCAGATGCCAATGAACAAAATCCTTCCATAAATCTCCTACCAGATAATGAGATGAGTCTACTCATCGTAGGCAAATTCAACAAGGCAGTTCTCAGTCCTCCTCTTCTTCTCTCTCTTTTTGAGAAGCTGGATAAAAGACTTTGCGAGGCTTTGCTCCCTCTTGTGGACTGATGATTCCCTTTGCTTCTAAGAGATCCATAAGGGAGGCAGCTCTTGCATATCCAATCTTGAGTTTTCTTTGGAGAAATGTAGTGGATGCAGTTCCAGTCTCTAAGACTAAATTTTTTGCATCAAGAAAAAGAGAATCGCTCTCCTCTTCTTCCTCCTCGAAGCTGCCAGAATTTAAATCCTCCCGAAAATTATCAAAAGAGGGAATCATATAATTGGCAGGAGATTGAGTGGTGATGTATTCGATGACTTTGTTAATGTCCGCATCGCGGATAAAGGCTCCTTGTGCCCGCAGAAGGGTAGAGGTTCCGGGGGGTAGAAAGAGCATGTCACCATTGCCAAGAAGCGTTTCAGAGCCTGTTTCATCGATGATGATCTGACTATTGACGCGGGATGCTACCTTGAAAGCGATGCGGCAGGGAAAATTTGCTTTAATGAGTCCGGTGATCACTTCGCGGGAAGGGCGCTGGGTTGCTAAAATCATATGGATGCCGACTGCGCGCGCCATCTGGGCAATCCTTGCAATGGGTGTTTCGATGTCGCTTGCTGAGACCATCATTAAATCTGCAAGCTCATCGATAATAACAACGATATAGGGAAGTTTTTCAGGAATCTCAATATCCAGAGCTTTTTCCATCTCGGTATTGATTTTGCGGCTATTAAAGCTTGTGATATTCCGTATTCCAAGGCGTCTACAAAATTCATAGCGACGCTGCATCTCACCCACTAGCCAAGAGAGAGCCTGCTTGGCCCCATGAGGTTCTGTAATAACTGGCGCCAGCATATGAGGCAGATTACTATAGCCTGTGAGTTCGACCTTTTTGGGATCGACCATTACAATTTTAATCTCATCTGGCCGAGCGCTCATTAAAATGGACATTACAATCGTATTGATTGAGACGGACTTACCCGAGCCTGTGGCCCCAGCAATAATAAGATGGGGCATTTTAGTAAGATCACTCCAGAGATCTTCTCCTCCAACAAGCTTTCCTAGTAGAAGGGGGATCTGATATTTCTTTCCCGATTTTTGATAGCTCTCCAGAATTTCCCTGAAGCTCACCTCTTGAGGGTGAAGATTAGGAACTTCAATCCCCACTGCCGCTTTCCCGGGAATGGGTGCGATGATACGGATGGATTTAGCCTGCATATTGAGGGCAATGTCGTTTTCAAGAGTCTTGATTTTCTGGACTTTGACACCAATTGCCGGATGCACTTCAAAGAGGGTGATAGTAGGTCCGCAGTGGATGTCGCCCACCCTGGCCTCGATGCCAAAGCTCAGAAGAGTCTCTTCAAGGACTTTGGCATGTTGACGGAGATCGCTTTTCTGCTCTGCAAGAGGCGATGCTTCCACCTCTGTTAAGAGGGAGGGGGGAGGAAGAAGATATTTTGAAAAGTCCCCCTGAATGTGGCGTGGAGCAATAATTGGAATATCGCACTTCTCTTTTGGCTTCCTCTCATTGGTGAAGACCCTATTTTGAGGGGGAGGGATTTCTTCTTTTTTCGGGAGCGTTTCTAGCTTTGGCCTTTCAAAAACAAGATCTGGAGCTTTATAAGGGGAACGGGAGGCTGTATTTTGCGCATCAGATAGGCAGAGCTTTGCTTTTGTAGGAAAGAGAAATTTCCAAAAAGAGAGGAGAAGGCGACCTAACTGTCTAGGTGTTAGCGAAGTAAGAAGAAGAAATCCGGCTCCCCAGATAACTAGAAAGAGCAGGAGACTGCCTGGAGCGCCTAAAAATCTTGAGAAATTAAAAAGATGCGCATCAGCATAGAGATGGAAAGAGGGAACTCCTCCTAAAAATGTATGCTCCTGAGATAAAAAAGAATTGGTAGCCTCATAGATACTATGAGTATAAACAAAGGAGCGAAAAGTAGAAGAAAGACCGGGAAGGGTGGCGCTTATAAATGAGAGAATCATCACTGTCGAAAAAAAGAGAAGCAAGAGAGAGAAGATCTTTCTTTTAGCCTGAAGCAGAGGTCGATTGCTTACGAGGTGAGCCCCTATAAAGAAAAGAAAGCAGGGAATGAAAAAAGCTCCTAATCCAAAAAGATATTGCGAGAGATATCCTAAAGCGTAACCGATAAGCCCGAGCCAGTTAGCTTGCGGGTTCTCAGTTCTAAAACTCAATAAACTTAAGAGCAGAGCCGATCCCCACCCAAGAAGAAGGGCTCCCGGAATCCACTTTGGAAAACTTTTCTCAGGAAGATCTTTTTTTAGAGGTTTTGGATTTTTTTGTTTTACTTTGCGTCCCATACTTGCCGAGAATTGCTTTTTTCACCAAATATTATAGGATTGGGTTTTTAAAACCCATGTTTTGAAGTAAGGAAACTGAAGTGGAGAAAAAATTTGGGCGACCGACGGGGCTCGAACCCGCGACATTTGGAACCACAATCCAACGCTCTAACCAGCTGAGCTACGACCGCCAGAGGAAAGCAAGTTTGTACCCTATGCTCTATTTAAAGTCAACGGTGTGCAGCTAGTCTTTTTGCCTCTTTCGCAGCGCTTGCTTGGGCAAGCCAGCAAACAAAAAGTGTAGAGATGCTAAGTATTAAAGGTTCGCCGAACAGAATAGAGCATGCAATTACTGCCCAGACTTTAGGATAGGGTAGAGTAACCAACTGGGTTGTAATAAGAACTATGGCGACTGCGGCAATGATAAATAAAGCAAGATCAGCCAGCAATCCGAGTGCTAAACTAGGGCAAATAATTTTTTTAGTTTCAGGGGATGGCTTTGAATTAGAATCCTTTTCTTTTTTCCCATAAATACAATGACTTATGCAAATGCTTCCTATGAAAGCAGGGAAACCAATGGCCATAGCAATACCTAAAGTAATATTAAAGAAAAGAACATTCTATCATAAAGAATGTTTAAAGGCAATAGAAACTTTAAGCTTTAATTGCAATCGGGATCTTTACTGGTTTATCCTCGCTCTATGCTCCATATGGCAGCCGACCTGGAAAGCAATTACAATACTTGTAATCCAAATTTCTCCCATCGGAATGGCTCCCGCAATTATTAACCCTGCTAAAGGATAAGGAATAGTAATGACCTTAGTAGTAATAAGAATGAAGCCAACTATGGCAATGATATTTAAAGCAAGATCGGTCAAGACACCAATAACTCCGCAGGTGCTCATCATTATGGCAGCTTTTATGTCCCTTTCATCAAACTTTGAGGTTTTTTTAACCCCATCCTTAAAAAAAAGGCAGCGGCTTAAATAATATGTGCCGAGTACACTCGTTGTCCCAAGAGCCATAAGATCACCTAAATCAATGTTTCAGAAAGAGACATTTTATGATAAAGACTCTTTAAAGTAAAGAGTACTTAAAGATATTTAGGGTACATAATTAAATCTAATATGTTTACAGGACCAAGCACCAATACATGTAGCCATGGTAATTAAGGGTTCTCCGGCTATTACAGTGCCTGCAGCTATTAACCAGATTTTAGAGTAGGGGAGAGTAATAAACTGGGTTGTAATAAGAACTATACAGAGAGCGGACATGATGAATAAAGCAAGATCGGAGAGTGCCCCTATGCCTCCGATAATTCTCGTTAACTTGAATGATTTCGGTTTATCTAATGCGGTCTCGTCCTTATAAATAGATTTACTTATCATAACGCCTAGGCCAACACCGCATATACCCAGGACCATAAAAGCCTCCTATTTTTAGAGTAAAAAATTTTTAAAGTTCAAATTCAGTATAGAAGAACTTTACTTTCGCTGAGGTTTAACACCAAAACCGTTATAGGCAGCATTTATTTCGAGCTCATATTTTTTATCCTCTTCTCTTTTACGCTCCATCACTATGAGGGGGAATAAGCCTATAGCAATATCTAGGAGCCCTAAAGCGACAAGTCCTGCAGCAATTGCTCGGGGATAGGTAATGTAGAAGGCCTCGTTGCAAATAAGAAAAGCCGCTCCGAAGCAGAAGATGATGAGAAGAATGTCTGCAAGTAGTGCAGCGCCAATGGCTCCTTTCACTCTATTATCATCTAATGGATCTTCCTTTTTCGCAGCTTTTTTATCTTCTATTGCGGTGCATATGCAACCGCTTCCTACTATTGTCGACCAGAAAATAGCCATAAATCCACCTTTAAACCTTAAAAGAAGAATTTTAAGATTACATTAACTTAAAAGCAATTAAAAGTTAAACACAGGTAACCATTTTTCTCAGTACACAGGTAACACTTTTTGTGCGATTCGAACTCCCAAAAATCAGAGCAACGGCCTGAGAAAATTCCTCGTGATTAAAAAATCCTAAAGCCCTAGTCTCTCGACTCTCGTGATAAAAATTTTTAGGAATGTATTTAGGTGCTCTTTTTGGGACGCGTCCGCTTTGGGCTAGCGTTAAGAAAGACAACCAGCAAAGCAGCTAGGATGCCCAGATCAAAACCGGCGGCGATAATACACCCTAGCAGAATAGCTGCCGAGAGAGCTATTACATCAAACCATATAAGAAGGGCTAGTAAACAAGCGCCACCTATGAAGAGTATATCTATTAGCATCCCTACAAAAAGAGGGACGAAGCGAGCGAGAGTTTTGGGGTTCTTCCTCTCCTTGCTTTCTTTATTCTGAAGGTTAGCATAGAACCTTCCAAACAGTTCTCCGCAAAATGCAAAGGTCATATTATCCAGCATATAGAAATGTTTTTTTAAGTTAAGCATCTTCGCCAATTTTTACAATGCACTTTGCTTTTTTTCGGGAGTTTTTTTTGGATTCTCTCTCCTAAAATGAAGGGAAAAACTCCATCATCGAAAAAAAAAGAAAAAAGCTATTGCGCCAAATTCGGGGGTTGGAATATTGTTGTGCCTTCTTGTTAATACCGAATCCCGAAAAGATAAGGTGAACAAGAAAAGGGCACCTTGAGTGTCTTAGTAGTTTTGACAGCGATAGAGAGACAGTATATTGATTATTAAATCAAGAGCTTGTGCGGAGATTATCTTAGGATAACTCCGGTTTAAAGTTTATTCTTTTATTTTTTTTTATTGAGAATTTGATCTTGGTTCAGATTGAATGCTGACGGCGTGGATGAGGCATGCAAGTCGAACGAAGCAATAAGCTTGCTTATTGCTTAGTGGCGGAAGGGTTAGTAATACATGGATAACCTGCCTCTAACTTGGGGATAACGACTGGAAACGGTCGCTAATACCGAATGTGGTGATCTAAGGCATCTTAGGTTTATTAAAGCGGGGGACCGTAAGGCCTCGCGGTTAGAGAAGGGTCCATGGGATATCAGCTTGTTGGTGAGGTAAAAGCTCACCAAGGCTAAGACGTCTAGGCGGATTGAGAGATTGACCGCCAACACTGGGACTGAGACACTGCCCAGACTCCTACGGGAGGCTGCAGTCGAGAATCATTCGCAATGGGCGAAAGCCTGACGATGCGACGCCGTGTGAGCGATGAAGGCCTTCGGGTTGTAAAGCTCTTTCGCTTGGGAACAAGAGAGGTTGGTTAATAACCAGCCAATTTGAGGGTACCAGGTAAAGAAGCACCGGCTAACTCCGTGCCAGCAGCTGCGGTAATACGGAGGGTGCAAGCATTAATCGGATTTACTGGGCGTAAAGGGCGCGTAGGCGGGCGAGATAGTTAGATGTGAAAGCCCGAAGCTCAACTTCGGAATAGCATCTAAAACTTCTCGTCTAGAGGTTTGGCGGAGAAAATGGAATTCCACGTGTAGCGGTGAAATGCGTAGATATGTGGAAGAACACCGGTGGCGAAGGCGATTTTCTAGCTTATACCTGACGCTGAGGCGCGAAAGCAAGGGGAGCAAACAGGATTAGATACCCTGGTAGTCCTTGCTGTAAACGATGTATACTTGATGTGAATGGTCTCAACCCCATTCGTGTCGAAGCTAACGCGATAAGTATACCGCCTGAGGAGTACACTCGCAAGGGTGAAACTCAAAAGAATTGACGGGGGCCCGCACAAGCAGTGGAGCATGTGGTTTAATTCGATGCAACGCGAAGAACCTTACCCAGACTTGACATGCAGTGGACAGTGGCAGAAATGTCATCTCCCGAAAGGGTCGCTGCACAGGTGCTGCATGGCTGTCGTCAGCTCGTGCCGTGAGGTGTTGGGTTAAGTCCCGCAACGAGCGCAACCCTTATCATTAGTTGCCAACATTTCGGATGGGAACTCTAATGAGACTGCCTGGGTTAACCAGGAGGAAGGTGAGGATGACGTCAAGTCAGCATGGCCCTTATGTCTGGGGCTACACACGTGCTACAATGGCCGGCACAGAAGGCAGCAAAGCCGTAAGGTGGAGCAAACCCCTAAAGCCGGTCCCAGTTCGGATTGTAGTCTGCAACTCGACTACATGAAGTTGGAATTGCTAGTAATGGCGTGTCAGCTATAACGCCGTGAATACGTTCCCGGGCCTTGTACACACCGCCCGTCACATCATGGGAGTTGGTTTCACCCGAAGTCGCTGACTCAACCGCAAGGGGAGAGGCGCCGAAGGTGAGGCTGATGACTGGGATGAAGTCGTAACAAGGTAGCCCTATCGGAAGGTGGGGCTGGATCACCTCCTTTTAAGGACAGGTTGGATCGTTAAGTCGATCCTAACCAGGTTGTTGCAAGCTCTTGATCAATTGGTATATTGTCTCCCTTTCGCTGTTAAAGCGAAGTCTTTGGTTTTTTGATAGTTTAGTGACATTAAGATAAGAGAAAATCGATTTTACAATTCAGAAAGCAGTTATCCAGTTCGCTGGTTAAAAGCATTCAAAGGTTGTAAAGTCGGAGTAAAGTATTAGCGCTTTTTTGCGTTTTTTGAAAACGCAATTGTGTAAACAATTTCTTTAATTGTGAAACAATTTCACTGATGATAAAAGGCGCTTGAGAACAATCTCATAGAATAAATGGCGAAAAATAATATCGTAAGCGTAGCAGCTTGAAAACAATTTTGTGGTCAAGTTACTAAGAGCTGTTGGTGGATGCCTTGGCATCAAAAGGCGATGAAGGACGTGATAACCTGCGAAAAGCTTCGGGGAGTTGGAAAGAAACTTTGATCCGGAGATATCCGAATGGGGAAACCCGATGGAATTAATCCTCCATCATCTTTCACTGAATACATAGGTGAAAGAAGCGAGACCCGCTGAACTGAAACATCTAAGTAGGCGGAGGAATATAAATCAAATAGAGATTCCCTTAGTAGCGGCGAGCGAAAGGGGAAGAGCCCAAACCAGAGTCAAAGACTTTGGGGTTGTAGGACCAATCAAAAGATTCAGATAAATTTAGTTGAACCTTCTGGAAAGTAGGACGATACAGGGTGAAAGTCCCGTAAGCGAAAAGTTTATCTGGCAGGATTGGCACCTGAGTAGGGCCGGACACGTGAAACCCGGTTTGAATCTGGGGGGACCACCCTCCAAGGCTAAATACTCATTGATGACCGATAGTGAACCAGTACCGCGAGGGAAAGGTGAAAAGAACCCCTGTTAGGGGAGTGAAATAGAACCTGAAACCAGCAGCTTACAAGCGGTCAGAGGCCTATGTCCTTTTTAAGGAAATGGCTGATGGCGTGCCTTTTGCATGATGAGCCAGCGAGTTACGTTAAATGGCGAGGTTAAGAGATTTACATTTCGGAGCCGAAGCGAAAGCGAGTCTGAATAGGGCGCTTTAGTCGTTTGACGTAGACACGAAACCAAGTGATCTATCCATGACCAGGTTGAAGCAAGGGTAACACCTTGTGGAGGACCGAACTAGTAAACGTTGAAAAGTTTTTGGATGAGTTGTGGATAGGGGTGAAAGGCCAATCAAACTTGGAGATATCTTGTTCTCTCCGAAATAACTTTAGGGTTAGCCTCGGTGTATGCCTTTTGGGGGTAGAGCACTGGATTCTTGCGGGGGCCCACCAGCCTACCAACGGAAACCAAACTCCGAATACCAAAAGGTCATCCGGGAGATAGACAGTGGGGGATAAGCTTCATTGTCAAGAGGGGAACAGCCCAGATCGTCGATTAAGGCCCCTAATTCTATCTTAAGTGAGTAAGGAAGTGGAGTTTCAAAAACAGTTGGAATGTTGGCTTAGAGGCAGCAATCATTTAAAGAGTGCGTAACAGCTCACCAATCGAGAGACTTTGCGCCGATAATACACGGGACTTAAAGATAGAGCCGAAATCACGGGTGTTCATCGTAAGATGAACGCGGTAGGAGAGCGTAGTATTCAGCGTCGAAGCCATACCGTAAGGAGTGGTGGAGCGGATACTAGTGAGTATGCATGGCATGAGTAAACGATAAAGGAGGTGAAAATCCTCCTCGCCGAAAACCCAAGGTTTCCAGGGTAAAGCTCGTCTTCCCTGGGTTAGTCGGTCCCTAAGCCGAGGCGGAAACGCGTAGGCGATGGAAAACAGGTTAAATATTCCTGTACCACCTAAAACTATGACAATGCAATGACGGAGTAAGTTAAGCACGCGGACGATTGGAAATGTCCGTTGCACAATGAGGCCGGTCGGCAGGCAAATCCACCGACATAAAGCCAGGTTGTGAACAAGGGGAATCTTCGGAGGAACCGATGGTGTAGCGCGAGGCTTTCAGGAAATAGTTGCTAGTCGTTGATGGTGACCGTACCGCAAACCGACACAGGTGGGTGAGATGAGTATTCTTAGGCGCGCGAGAGAACTCTCGTTAAGGAACTCGGCAAATTATCCTCGTAACTTCGGGAGAAGAGGAGCCACATTAGTGTGATTACCTTCGCGGTATGAGCATGAAGTGGTCGAAGAGAAATGGCCCAGGCGACTGTTTAACAAAAACACAGCACTATGCAAAGTCGTTTAAGACAAAGTATATGGTGTGATGCCTGCCCAATGCCAAAAGGTCAAAAGGATGTGTTAGCTGCTTAACTGTGGCGAGGCACTGAATTTAAGCCCTGGTGAATGGCGGCCGTAACTATAACGGTCCTAAGGTTAACAGCTAGCCTTAGTAAAACTGAACTATATGCGGGGAACCCCTCGAAAACTTTTAGTACTCATCATTCACTGTTTAAGGTATAATTTTATCCTTAATCATAACTGGTAGTAAAAATCTAAAAGTCATGTGGGCAATCCGCAGGAAAGGCCAGTTTATCAAAACTGGAATCCTCAGAGACTATATGTTCGGAGTTTGTTAATGGAGTTAGAATCAAGTTGGATTGTTGGATTTGTAGATGGAGAAGGATGTTTTCATGTGTCAATTAATAAGCACAATGAAATGTCCACAGGTTACCAAGTGTTGCCTGAATTTACAGTTGTCCAACATGAGCGGGATGTACAAGTTCTTTATGCTCTAAAGAGCTACTTTGGTTGCGGTGTGGTTAGAAGAAATCATGGCGACCGAATGGCTTATCGAGTACGAGGCTTAAAGCATCTAATGGAACGGATAGTTCCCTTTTTTGAGAAGCATCTGTTGAAGACAAAAAAACAGATTGATTTTCTCAAATTTCGTACCATCTTGTTGAAGATGACAAATAATAGTGCTCATTTGAATCTTGAAGGGATCGAAGAAATTCGATGCATAAAAGAGCAAATGAATAAGCAAACTAAGATAGAGTCCGACTCTTTTGGAAACAGAAGAGATGAATCGAGCGAAATTCCTTGTCGGGTAAGTTCCGACCTGCACGAATGGTGTAACGATCTGGGCGCTGTCTCAACGAGAGACTCGGTGAAATTGTAGTAGCGGTGAAGATGCCGTTTACCCGCAATAGGACGGAAAGACCCCGTGAACCTTTACTGTACTCTGGTATTGGCTCTTGACTTGTCATGTGTAGGATAACCGGGAGACTATGAAGACGTTCCGTCAGGAATGTTGGAGTCGCCGTTGAAATACCGGTCTTGACAAGTTGAGAATCTAACATTAGCCCGTGAATCCGGGTGATGGACAATGCCAGACGGGCAGTTTTACTGGGGCGGTATCCTCCTAAAATGTAACGGAGGAGTCCAAAGTTTGCCTCATCGTGGTTGGCAATCACGAGTAGAGCGTAAAGGTATAAGGCAAATTAACTGTGAGACCTACAAGTCGATCAGAGACGAAAGTCGGGCTTAGTGATCCGGCGGTAGAATGTGGAATCGCCGTCGCTTAACGGATAAAAGGTACTCCGGGGATAACAGGCTTATCGCTACCAAGAGTTCATATCGACGTAGCGGTTTGGCACCTCGATGTCGACTCATCGCATCCTGGGGCTGAAGAAGGTCCCAAGGGTTTGGCTGTTCGCCAATTAAAGCGGTACGCGAGTTGGGTTCAAAACGTCGTGAGACAGTTTGGTCCCTATCCTTTGCGGGCGCAGGATACTTGAGAGGAGCTGCTTCTAGTACGAGAGGACCGAAGTGGACAGACCAATGGTGTGCCGGTTGTTCTGCCAAGGGCATCGCCGGGTAGCTACGTCTGGAAAGGATAAGCGTTGAAAGCATCTAAACGCCAAGCCTCCCTCAAGATTAGGTATCCCTATGAGACTCCATGAAGATGACGTGGTTGATAGGTTGGGTGTGTAAGCGCAGTAATGCGTTGAGCTAACCAATACTAATTAGTCCATCGACTTGACCACTTTTTCTACAAAAGCGGGAGAAATTCCGTGGAAGTGGTACAAGATTTGATTAGAGACTGCTGCTACGCTAACGGTTCGCATTTATCTATGTGATCCTCAAGCGTCGTTTATCATCAATGAATAAGTCACTAAACTATCACTTTTTTTAACTCAGTTAAGAAAGGTTTAGTAAAAGTTTTGCTTGGTGGCATTGGAGAAGGGGGTATACCTGATCCCATTCCGAACTCAGAAGTCAAGCCCTTCATCGCCGATGGTACTACACACAAGAGTGTGGGAGAGTAGGTCGCCGCCAAGTTTTTGTTTTTCACCTCGCATGGTTTCCATGCGAGGTTTTTTTTTCTCCACAGATAATTTCGAATAAGAATTTAATCACCACAAGAGATCTCAGACTAGGGCTTTTTACGCCTAGTCACAAGCCGGCCCTTCAGGCCTCAACAACCCATGTCCTTCATACCCAGGGCTATCGCCACTGGGCTATACATAAAACGACCCTTCGGGCCTAAGATACGATTCTTTGTATAAAAATTTAGGCTCGAAGACGGGTTTGCTCGCGGCAAACCCGACTCTGAATCAAGGGGTTAAAAATAAAAAGCCTAAAGCCCTAGCCTCTCGTGGTAAATTTTTATTGTTGGATCTTTGCAAAAGAGACTAGAGGGAAGAATGTACTCCATCTTATCCTGCTCATCCTAGCTATCCTGTTAATAATTTTCTGATTATAAATGTTTTAAATAGTTAGTTACCCGCCTAGGGGGCTGTAAGCCTGAGCTGAGTTATGGTGAATTGGTGTAAATTTGACTTGTAATTAACATAATATTTTATTAAAATTGATCATATCTAAATATAATCTTGTGTTTTTCGATGCTTTCAATTGCCACTGCAGAATGTAAAATTAAATTTGCAAAAGAAGGAATGATACCCTCTTTCAATAGAGAGGAAAGGGGGCTCGCGATTGTTTCTTTGGCAGCTGAGGCTATCTCTGCTCTCGCGCTCGTGATAATCCTTGCTCTTACTCTTTCGAATTTGGCTCATTTTTCATTCTATTATGCTGCAATCCCCGGGGGAGCCCTGGCTTTGGCACTCTTTGCAGATTCTATCCTTGCCCTCTATTTTGGTTGGAAGGGCAACCCCTCCCGCCTTCCCGGCCAGCAGAATGCTCAAACTACTCGTGTTCAAAGGAGAACAAATAGTAACTATTTAAATTATCAGCTTTATTACGATGACTTTGGAAAAGCAGAGAGCCGTGAGGCTCTTGTTAAAGTTGCAAAAAACTTCAATTCAAAGATTGGAATAAGAAGCGCTATAAATCTGCTTAAAGGCCAAGTATCAAATCATGAAAAAGCAGAGCATATAAAGGTCTTTTCTGTTGTTGTTATCGCAGCTCTTTTGACAAACAACTCTGCAGCAGTGGCTAAGTTAAGAATGATCCAACTTACTGGTATTAACTTAAATGCTAATACTGTGATTGACACCCTTGCAGAATGGATAGCGACGCACAATTCTGAAAAGACCTTTCCTCTTCTATTTAAGAGCAAAAAGGAGTCGGGAGAGGTCTCTAGTAAACCCAAGTTGAGAAAGCGTGAAATTAAATACCTCTCGCACATCACTTTTTTTGAAAATCTTCCGACTCTTCTTAAGATGCAAAAATTTATCCCTGGAATTTATAAATTCATTCCCGGTGTTAGAACCACCTTTGGAGCCACCATCGCGCATGGGGGTAAATACGTTTTTATGTCTGCGCTGCCAAGAGAGCCTTCAGAGATATTTTCACACCTAGCTTATACAAAGGATTTTAAAGCGCGTTTTTTACTTAATAGAGGTTCAAAAAAGATCATTTTAATTTTTTCGAAAAAAATATTAGGGGAGACTGGAAATTATCACCTAAGCCTTAATGATGTTTATGGAAGAATGAACAATGCTTATCAATCTAGTAAACTTAAAAAGTTTGAAAAAAAGATTAGCTTAAGTGTAGGAAACGAAGTTGTTTTTCATGAACCTGTTGATTTTACACACCTGAAAGAAATTTGGGTTTTACCCGATAACCGAGACGAATTGCTGCAATTGTTAGACGATAATCATATTATTGTTGATCCCCATTTTATTAAACCCATGGATACATTCCCACAATCTCTGCATTTAGTAGAGGGAGGCGATTAATGACAAATCAAGCACGAAATGAGGCTTCTCCTTTTCTCTGGGAATGTCCCTATTTTAATGATAAGCCAAAGGTCACCAAGAGTTTAACAATTACGCTCCTAGTTGTTGTCACGCTTACGGCTCTTGTTTGTCTTGTGACTTCTATTACCGGAGGATTGGCAATCACCGGCTCCTATTGGACAGCTCTCTCCTCCTTGAATCAGGCAATCACCTCTCTTTGGAGCGGATTGCCCTACTTGATGACAGCCGCAGGGGGTGTTGATCTACTCATTGTTTTGGGAGCGATGCTTTATGGAGTTATATCCCTTACTTCCCCGAGGAAAATCGAGGGTAAGCAGTATGGGCTTACCTATGTTGACGAAGGAGGTATGACACGTTATTCTGACCCTATAGAGGATAGTTACCAGCAGGGGCGTCAAGAGTTTAAAGAAGCTGTTTTTGCGACTTTATATAGTAAAAGCTTTGCTCTCGAGTCGGATATTGAAAGATTAAGCGAAGAAGAGATGAAATACGTTGAAGAGGTAGTCCAATACTCTGACGAAAGAAGAGTTTTCCCCCCACATATAAAGGAATTTCAAGCTACAGAGCATAAATCTTATTCACATGCTTCAATCCCGGGATATATATTTAAGTTTATGGATGACCCTGAAAAATACCTTGAACGAGCGGACAGGGCGCAAAAAATTTGCAAAGAACGTACTCTCTATCTTCTTGATATACCTCCCTGCTGCCTAATGCAGGTTGAAGGAAAAACCTTTATTATGGAAAAGATGCTTGACCTCTGGAGTCATGAAGCGGCTGTAAATGAAGCTTATTATCAGTGGATTGTCAATGATCCGAAGATCCAGGAGTATGGCGAAGAACTTTTACGACAGCTGACTATATTTGTATGCCTTCACAAGTTTAGCGATCTTAAAGTTAATAATATTCCTCTTACAACTAGTGGACGCGCTGGATTATTTGATACTGATGAGGGATACATCATGAATATTGATAGGGGAGGTGCCATTACAGGTTTAGTAAGAGGTTTAAGACGGGATCGCATCCCAGAGGGTATTTTCCATATCATCCCTTTAGAGTGGTTCGAGAAATTTGAATCGATTGTAAAGGAGCATTTAGATAGCAGAGATTGGAGCCTTTTTGTGAAGGAGCTCCCCAAACTAAAAGAGGATGCCCAAAAGCGTGCAGAGACCAAAAGCGCGGTTCAAGTGATGAATAGAAGAAATAATACTCACATTTCAACTCAACCATTAGTTTATGATTCTAAAAGAATAAAAGGTAATGATAAGCTTAAAAAAGCTCAGCAATTATTAATAAAGCATATCAATATAGGAATTGAAAATTTGGTGCTCCCTGACCTAACTATGGGGCGGGAGATTGGCATTGACTTCAATATCAATGATCCTCTTTATGAAGAGATGCACAGTCAGGACTTAGATAAATATGAAATTGAATTAGGGGTAGAAGCACTTCAAAAAGCTCAATATATTCATTCTTATAGATGTCCTGGTGAAAATATTTATTGTTCAGGCTGGTTCTACGTAATATGTTAATTAGATGGGTTTATTCCAAAAGAGGGGCAGAGAGAAGAGGAGCGAAAGTAGAAAGAAGAAGGCGATGACAAGCAGAGCTGCCAGGATCACTGCAACAATTGCCCTGGGAATGGAAAACTCGTGCGCAACGCTGAGCAGATACAAAAAAAGAACAAATCCCCAGATCCCCACAATTGTGCTGAGCAGCATAAAAGTAAATTGAAGAAAGATATGCTGTGAAAGGATAATTGCAATAAGATAGAGAATGCCGCCGACTATTGCCGGATAGAAACTCCATCCTAGAGCCAACCTGACCTCCCTAAATTCACCCTTGCCTTTTAGCCATCGACCTGTCACCTTATAAAGCCATGCTCCAATATACAGATAGAGAATGCCATATACTGCTCCTCCGAGTGCAAAGAGTGCCATGATCCAGATGTTTTTAAAGAGCACCTTCTCTGGATGCTTAACCCAAACAAGCCAGAGAAGGGTAAAAGCTGAAATGGCTCCCGATGCAATTGCAAATGCTATGAGGAGCGGCAGCTGCTCTTTCTCTTTCAGCTCTCGAAAAGTTGCTCTTGGAGAGAACCAGATAGAGATAAATGGATTGAGTCTATGATTTTTTAATGGCGTCATGAACAATTTTAAGCAAAAAACATGCCATGTTGAAGATAGATCTTTTTTTTTGTGATAATCCTTATCAATCTAACCAGCTTTTTGCCCTTTCACTAAAAAATGCTTTGCAAGAGCAGGGAGCAGAGGTTCGACTTCTCTCTTTGGAGGAGGGGCGACAGCATGAGACGCTTCTAAAAGTCTTTAATGATCCTCCGGATGTGACTTGCTCTTTTGCAGATATTAATGCAGCAGGAGTCCCCATTGGAGAGATGTGGCAGATCCCTCACATCTCTTTTTTAGTCGATCCCTTTCTCTATTATACCCATCAAGCAAAGGGTCCCTTTTGCTGTGTGACAAGTGCGGATATGGAAGATGCCGAGCTCCTAAAAGAGTTTGGTTGCAAAAAGGTCCTTTTTCTACCCCATGCAGGGGAGGAGATAAGAACCTCTGCATTAGACCGTCCCTTGGATATTGTTTTTTTTGGGACAGCTATTGATATCGAAGAGATAGAAGCCAGATGGAGAGAGTTCAAATATGGCTCTCTTCTTTTGCAAGCCGCAGAACTTGTACTATCACCTTGCGGTCCCTCCTGTTTTAAAGCTCTTGTGCAGATGGGAGTCGTACCCTATGAACCCCTCTTTTTGGAACTTTTTGGTGAGCTCGATCTCTATATTCGAGGCAAAGACAGGCTAGAGCTCATCCAGTCGTTAAATGGCCTACCTATAGCACTTTATGGAGATAAAATCGGAAAAAAAGGATGGGCGGATCTTCTTCCCAATCAATCCTCTCTAAAGATTTTTCCGGCAATCTCTTTTGGTGAAACAATCCGGATCATGAGGCGCACGAAGATTCTCCTAAATAGCAACCCTCGCCTAAAGCATGGGTCTCATGAACGGATTTTCTATGGAGCAGCCGCGGGGGCCTGCATTGTAACTGGCAAAAACTGTTTTATCGATCAACATTTCGTTTCAGATAAGGAGCTTTTGACCTACACCTATGGAAAATGGGGAGATCTCTACGAAAAAGTCGAAGATCTTCTACGAAACCCTCTCAAACTCGAAGAGATCTCAATCTGTGGAAAAGAGAAAGTGTTAAAACACCATACCTGGAAAAACCGCGCGGCTACCCTCCTTCAAATCCTCCCGGAATGGATCTGATTTTCCTAGGCTGCAAATTAAAAATATAATTCGCATCTTATTATAGATTAAATATTTAGATTAAAAAAATCCCTCCTTGTGATAGCATTCCAGCTTTTTAAATTTCAACTTGGAGTGAACTATGATGGGCATGTCTGCACAAACCGATTGGTACTCTTCCCCGCCACCCTCCCCCTTTAATATGGGAGAACTATGGCCCGCCGGAGAAGAATCGATGGAAGAGTCAACGAATACCGCGCTTGAGAGGGGCACTGATTCGACTCCCTCGCAGATCATAGATAGCGCAAGAAAAGTAGAAGAAGAGTATTCCAGAGCATCTCTCTTCTCCTCTTCTGATGTAGGAAAAAAATACTTTAATTTTGCTTGTAATTGTAATGCTCTGGAAAATTTACATTGTTTTGAGGGGAATCCAGTTGTGAAAGTGGCATTTTTAAGCAAAAGTATTCTTTGCATTGGAGAAAAATCTGGAAATGTTAAATTTTTGGATTTAGAAGATCGTAAGCTTTCTTCTAAGGCTTATAAAGTTCACAACGATCCTATAATTAAGCTGGTTCCTTATCGAGAAAGAGACCTTTTTACTGCCTCAGAGTTTCGTGTTGATGCGCTGGATTGCAATAATGGTACAATTTCTACTCTGTTTACATTGGATAAAGGGGGCTCTATTACTTGCATGACTCTTGCAAAAGATATACTTTTTGTTGGGTGCTCGATAGAAGCAATCCTCTTTTATGATTTGACGGAGGGACAGCCCTTTGATTTTTTTAATTTTAATAGGGAAAGTAAAGCTTCTATAACTTCTCTTTCTGCTTATGAAGGGGTTCTAGTTTCTTCTGCAGTTTCTGCATCACCAACCCTTAAACTCTGGGATGTACGAACAAGGAAGACTCTCTCTGAAATACCCTCAGAGGGTTTGGGCCAAATAGTTGAGACAGGTTTTGATGAGAAGATTCTTGCAGCATCCTACAAATCTGGTTGGGTTGTAGCATGGGACCGAAGAAACTTAACTACACCTTTATTTTCAAAGGATCACGCTCGTGGAGCCAATATAAGTAATATAAAAATAATTGGTTCTACCCTAACTTATTCAGGCAGAGATGCCTTTTATATTTACGATCTAACTGAAGCTGAAGCAGCAATGGCGCCAGTGATTTGGATGCCCTGCCAATGTTGCGCACATGATATCACATCAATTGCAATTAGGGATGATCGTATGGCATATGTTGATAATGAAAGAATTTATATATCCGATGAATTCTCCTCTTTGAGTAAGCAAGAGCATTGAGGGCATTGATGGATGGGATGCTCCGGCTTTACTAAAAAAGGGTGGTGGCAGTATTCGCAACTAATAAATTTTAGTAGGGGGGGAAGATCTTTTTTCTTTCCCCCTTTTAAATGGGAAGTCAGCCAAATAAAAAATAAAAAGAAGAGCATAATCCCAAGATAAAGCAGCAAGATTGTCGGCATGGAAACTCTAATCATAATCATCTCCTAAATAACATCTCAAGAAAGGGAGGTGCACCACGAGAGACCACAGACTAGGGCTTTAGGAATCTTATAGCTTCTCTCGGGTTGCGCTACCTCAATAATTTTTTCTCTGTGATCTCTGTGGTTAAATTTTATCTTTAATAATTGCTCTCTTCAAGAGGTAATTCTAGCCAGATCTCTATTTCTGCGCTCATCTCTTTCCCTTTTTTAAACCGGATTTTTTTAAGCACTTTTTTGGCTTCAAGAACTGCTTCAGGATACTCTCCCCATCTCTCTTTGTATTCAAAGCGGGCAACCTTTCCAAAAGAGTCGATCACCGCCTGAAAAAAAAGTCGGTAGACAGCTGTTGGGCCCTTTTTTTCCTCTTTTTTATTGAGGAGCTTTTGGCTTTTTTCTGTCAATTCCAAAGCCTCTTCGGGAGCAAAGGTTAAACGGAGAGGAGTGAAGTGGGTTTGAAGAGCAAGCCTTTCAAGGGAGGAAGAGTAGGAGATCTTTTCAATCTCTGCAAAATCTGGCTCACAGCATCTCATGAGGAGATATTCTTTTTTTTCTGCCGGCAAAGAGGCGGGCGTAAGTTCAGGGAGCTCTAATAAGGGTCTATTGGCAATAGAGAGATCAGTTTTAGCCGCAAAAAAAAGAGGTTTCAACTCAAGGCTTTTCCTATCTACTTCGACAGCTACAGAATCAAGAGGGAGCAATTGTTCATCATGCATGGGTCTGTCAATTCTAAAACACAGAAAAAGAGCTAGATGCATGCAAAATGCCAGGCAAAGACCCTTGAAAAGATCTGGCGTAAAAAAAGATGTTTTTTTCTTTAAAGAGAGTTCCGCTCTCTTATAGGGGCTCCGCTTTGTTAGTTTGTACATATGCTCGTATCGCGGTAGACAAGCCTTAATTTGGTATCAAACTTTTGGGCGAGAGAAAAAAGGCGTAAAAAAGTGCCATACTCCACCCTTTTATCGATACTGAGACAAAGGGTTGTATCAGCTCCAGGGTTTGCAAGCCGATTTTTTTCAATCTCTTTGCGTAAACTCTCTTCGAAGCTCTCTAAATCGATTATTTCTTTTTTGCTCCCGAGGTAGATCACATTTTGGGCATCCATCACAATAATAATCTGCGTTGTGCGCGGAGCAGTTCTTATTGCCAGCGGAGGATTTTGAATATTGAGGGATTTGAGAGGAAGAATGTCAGATGTAATAATAAAAAATATCAGCATGAGAAAGACAACATCGACAAGAGGTGTCAGATCAATGAGAGCAGATGTGGCAGCCAGCCTTGTTTCAAATTTCATAGTTTTTACGGTAGGTAAGAAGGTCTACCACCTCCGTTGCGGTGGTCTGCATATCAAGGGTGAGAGATTTGACTCGGGAGACAAGGAAATTGTATGCAATAACGCAAGGGATCGCCACGACAAGTCCCGCAGCCGTTGTGACAAGGGCATATTCCATAGCCTCTCCGACGCGGGTTGTAGAGATATCCATAAGCCCTGTCTGGCGCATCTCAGAAAAGGCCTGGATAAAACCGAGAACTGTCCCAAGAAGCCCAATCAGGGGAGTGAGATAGGCAATCATCGAGAGGATCTTTGCATTTTTTTCTAGCTTGGCAATTTCACTCATTCCGGTAACTTCCATCCCGCTCTCAATTTCCTGCCGATTTCTATCATGACGGAGTAGTCCTGCACGGATAATATTTGAAATGCTCCCCTTAGTCTCTTCACAGATTTTCACAGCTTCGATGATATTGCCATCTTCGATTACTCTCCGGATTTTGAGCAAAAACTTGCCTGTATCTATTTCAGAGCGCCTAATAAAGAGAAGTCTTTCGATGAAAACAGCAACGGCGATCATGGATGAGAGTCCTATGACAAAGAGGATTGTATTCCATTCAGTCAGGTAGCGTTGAATGATCTCATTCATAGTGGATCCAGCTGCGAGAAGCATGCATTCCATATTGACTCCTTAATGTCTGTTGAGCTTTTTCTCCCCATCTTCCGCCTTTTTTGGCGCAAGCCTCGAGCTGCCTTACGGCAAGCTCTTCCCGTCCTTGAAGCTGATAGAGTACTGCACGGTTATACATCGCCTCAACTCTTAAAGGACAGGCGATATCCTCATTGATGATTTTAGAAAGAGTGCGCATGGCAAGGTAATATTGGCCAAGCCCCTGGTAACAAGTTGCCTCGGACATCCATAACTCTAAAACTTCGGCAAGAGGTAAATGCTGGGCGCCTGTGCCTTCCGCAACTTTTAAACATTCAAGGGCCGTTTTATACTCTTCTTTTTCTACGGCGATGAGAGCTCCCAATTGCCAGATTTTTGCTAAATAATATCCATTTTGAATACCGCAAAGGTGAAAATGGTTGAGGGCTGTAGTAAACTTAAGAGAGGCAAGACGAAATTTTTTACATTGGATTAGGGCTTGAATAAGAGCGACGCTGCACTCTTGATAGGTGGGAAGATAGCTTTTTGTCTCGGAAATGGTCTTATTTTGTGCCTCTACAAGATCCAGAAGAAGATTAATTCCCTCCTCTTTCTTCTCTTCTACGAGGATCCGTCCTGTTTCAAGTAGGGAACGGGTGCGAAAATTCGCTAGAGATGCGCGCAGCCTCTCTTCAGTCTTTTCATAGGTTTCGATGCCTTTCGCGAAAATCTCTTTGGCAAGAGAACTGTTTTGATGCCGTTTTGCATCCATTCCAAGAAAATAATAGGTTGCAATCACGAGGGGAGAATTTGAAAACCTCTCGTGAAAAGAGAGCAGATGTTTCATAGCTTTGGGGTCGCCTCTCTCATACTCCTCAAGGGGATAAAGATGAAAATAGGCATCAGGAGCATAAGGAGAGTGGGGATAAAGGGTGTAGACATTTTCTTTGAAAGCTGTAAGTTTCTCTTTTGGGAGGGAGATCCTCTCTCCAATTTCTGCAAGTGCAAACCAGGCCTTAGCTGCATGTGAATTAAGGGGATAATTTTGCGCAAGCTCCTCGAAATGGCCGTAAGCCTTCTCCCAATTTTCTTTTTGAGAGTAGAGAGTTGCCAAAACATTTAGGGCATTTCCTGCACACTCTTTTTCAGGGGCGAGAGAGATAACCCCCTTCAAGGACTCTTCTGCGAGGGAAAGGTACTCCTCTTTTTCATCCATTGCAGCAAGCCTTGAAGCAACAAGTCCTCGAAGATAGAGAGTTTCAGCCTGATCGTGGAGTGGAAGGTAGAGCGTGCTATATTGTTGCAAAAGTTTTTCAAGTGTTTCTAAAGAAGAGAGAAGGGAGGGCTTTGTATCAAGGAAATATTTGGCTTCGGCTTCAAGCTTGAGGATGGAAGCAGCTTTTTTCTTATCTAGATTTTCAAAGAGCGAAAAGGCCTTTTCAAAACAATGAGTAGCCCTCTCAAAGTAGAGCTCCCCCTCTTCCGGTCTCTTTATCCCCTCCTGAAAATGATTAAGCCCCTCATAATAGCAACCATTGGCATGGTTTGGGCATTCAGAGTAGTCAGGAGCCTCAGCCATTGCGTAGTATCTGCTTTTTTCTTGATAATCAGAAGCCCCAACAGCCAGAAGCAAAAGGGCATTGAACTGTCCTTGTATTGAAAAAGAGCCCCAAAGAGGGCCTAGGGTGTGAACCAGCTCTTCTCTTGCCTCTTCGCACCCCTGTAGTGAGATTTTAAGCAAAAAGAGCTCTCCAAGTGCAAGGAGGGCATCTTCTCTAAGATGACTCTCTTCGAGAGAAGAGAAGAGCTCGCGGGCTTTTCCAAAGAAAAGATCCTGCCTCTCTGTCTTTTTTTCGAGCTCTGCTAATTTAAGATAAGAGATGCCCATCTGATATAGGGCAAGAGGGGCCCAGGGAGAGTTGTAGCCATCTTTTGAGATCACTTTAATGGGTAGGGCTTTTTCAAAATGGAGAACCGCTTTTTCGTATAAATTAAGCTCAAAGGCAGAGGTGCCTTTAAGGTAGTGGGCCTCATATAAAAGAGGATGATTGGGGAGCAAGGTAGCGACTAGCTCGTTAAGTTGCTCATCTGCCCTTGCATATTCTTTTTCATTGAGAAAGATCCTTGAGATATAGAGCTTTGCAAGAATAGTCGATTTATCATTAGCGTTATATTTCACGACCCGTTCAAAATAATTACGCGCTTTTGTGAAATTATTTTCATTATAATAGATATGCCCAAGTTCATAAAGAGCCTCCGAGAAGTGGGGGAGCTGTTTTTTATTTTTACCGCTCAGATATTTCTGAAAGTCATCTACAGCTTTCTCTAACTCATTTCGCTCGCGGTAAACAAGGGCTCTTAGATAGAGGGTCTCCTTCTCAATATCTCCCTCTTGCAGATTGAGCTCTTCAACTAAAGAGAGGGCTTTGTCATACTGGGATTTCAAAAAGCTACATTCTGCAAGGCGATAGCGGAGCTGTTTTTCGAGGGGAGGGGAAGAGGCGGAATAGAGAGCATTTTCGATCCCAGAGAGGGCCATCTCATAAAGGGGAATCGCCTCCTCATAATGCTTCGCGTGAAAGTAGAGCTCAGCTTTTTTCAAAAAAGAGTCATAGTGAGCGTTAAGCATGGCTTCGAGCCCTAGATAAAAAGAGCGGTCCTGGCCGCGCCACTTTTCAATGGGAAGGATCTCTTTGACCTGATTAAATATTTTAAAAGCCTCTTCAGGGGCATTATGAGAGCATTTGAGACGGGCAAGCTGGATAAGGATTTGGGAGTGTAGTTCAGGCGCAAGATTTTGATCTGCAAGAGATTGAAGCAATTCTTCTCCCTTTTCAAACTCTTCGTTATTTTGATAAAGAAGGGAGAGGCGCAGGGTCACATCCACATAACAGGGCCAATCGATGGGGGTTTTGGATTGAGTTTGGGCAGTGCTTGAAAGTTGGTGCACAATTTTTTCGTAAGCTGCCTGAGCTTTTTTATACTCTTTTTCTTGCATGGCCCTTTCGGCCTCTTGGTGCAGATTGCGAATATTTTCTTCTGCAAAAGCCAAACTTGCAAAGCTTAAGGTAAAAATGAGAGCTATTTTTTTCATATACCGGTAAGGATACTCCAAAATTGCATTTGAAAAAAGTTGAACTAATAAGCCTTTTTCCTGAAAAAAAAGTTGCGCGAATCTCATCGAACAGAATAATTAGAAAATTGTCATATCACTCTACCATGAGGAGGACATTTTAATATGACGCTTAAAGACACATGCAAACAGATGAAAAGCCTGTTAGAAGAAGTCTGCTCTGACCTTGATAAAGCGGAAAAAGGCAACAAAGCTGCCTCTCAGAGAGTTCGTACAGGAACTATTAAATTGGAAAAAATTGCCAAGCACTATCGCAAAGAATCCGTCCATGCTGAAAAAGGTGGCGGAGGTAAAAAGAAGAAGGCCTCGGCAGCTAAAAAACCAGTTAAGAAAAAAGCCGCCCCTCCTAAGGCTGCAGCAAAAAAACCTGCAAAGGTTGTAAAAAAAGAAGTTGCTAAACCGCAAAAAAAAGCTACGGCAAAACTACCTAAGAAAAAAGGCAAATAAGAAATAAAATTTCATTTCCCTTCCAGGCTCTGCGGTTTTGCTATTCTTTAAGAAAAGGACTTTCTATATGATATAGAGAGTCCTTTTTTGTGATATTTAGACCAAAAAAATCTATATATCTCCTGCAATCCTTTAACCCAGGTTGAGAATATTAAAGAATTTTTTGATTTGGGTTATATGTGCCCTCTTACTCAACCCATCGATCAGTTTCCGCAGACATCCCATGTGGAAAACATCACCCTTTTAACCCTAAATTCGGGTTTAACCTTGAAATAGATTGCCAGACTCTGGTATAATCTTTTTATAAAGTTGTCAGAAGAACAGCTGAGGGAAAATAATGAAAAAAATCTTTGCATTTCTTACTGCTCTTGCAGCGCCTCTCTTTGTATCTCCTCTTTTTGGTGAAGAGGTTACAGAGGCAGCTGTGCGCGGGGGTAGTCTATCGCAAACCATGATTATGATTGGTATTGCTATTGTCTTTTTCTATTTTATTCTTTGGCGACCAGAAAAAAAGCGTCGTAAGAAGATGGAAGAGCAGCGCAGTTCTTTAAAAAAAGGTGACCAGGTCACTGCAATGGGAATTGTTGGCACAATCTCACGTGTACAAGAAAACACAGTTGTATTACGTATGGTTGATGGGGCTAAAATTGAGATGCTCAAAGGAGCAATCACTGATGTGAAGCCCGCCGCCGCAACTGAAGTTCTTATTGAAGAGAAGAGCGAAGCTACTACCTAATTCTTTATTTCCCAGGAGAGCTCTTCACAGCCTCCTGGGTTTTTTCAATCTCTGCCCTCAAGCCCACATTCACCACAGACTCGACTTTAGGATTTTTTACGCATAACGCGCGAGAAAGCCCACCAACTTTAGTTGTGAGATGACAGCGCGGCATTTTTTCATTATGTAATTGCCATATACATAATGTTTCTTTAATTTGATAGCATGCAAAAGCGTTGGACTCATAGTAATAAAGCCATCTATAACATTGCTTATCATCTAATTTGGTGTCCAAAATATCGTCGTAAAGTACTGATTGATAAAAAAGAAGTCAGATTAAAAGAACTTCTCCTCAAAAAAAGCGAGGAAATGCAGATTATCATTGAAAAAATGGAAGTCATGCCAGATCATATACATTTATTTGTAAAAGCCTCTCCAACTGATAGTCCTCATTATATTGTACAACAGCTAAAGGGGTATACATCTCGTATGATGCGCTTAGAATTTCAAGATTTGAGAAGCCGACTTCCTACTTTGTGGACACGTTCCTATTATTACGAAAGCGTCGGCCATCTCTCAGAAGAGACAATTAAGCGATATATTGAAGAACAAAAGAATCGATGAAAAGAACATATGTATTTAAACTCTATAGATCCAAGAAAAACAAAAAGCTGCATCGGCTGATTGAAATTGCATCGAGTGTCTACAATCATTTGCTTGCCCTGCAGAAATGTTTTTATCGCTTCTATAAAAGCTATATCCCTCTCTACCGGCTACAAAAACATCTCACAAAGTTAAAACAATTCCAACGATTCTGTCATTGGAATCAATTAGGTTCTCAAGCTTTGCAAGAGATTGCAGAACGTATTGATAAAGGATATAAGCGTTTTTTTGATGCACTCAGAAAAAAAAGAGAGTGGAAGGTATGTCCACCTCGCTTCAAGCCGGCACGTAAATATAAATCTTTCACTCTTAAACAAGCAGGCTATAAACTCTTTGAAGATCATTGCATTCGCATCGGGAAGGAAAAGTATAAATTTTTTAAATCTCGAACGATTCAAGGAGAGATCAAGACATTAACCATCAAAAGAGATTCTTTGGGGGACATTTATCTGTGCTTCTCATGTGAGGTAAAAAATGAAAAAGTTCAAGAATCTATGACGGGTAAAAACGCAGGATTTGATTTTGGGCTTATCACATTTTGTACTTCCTCTGATGAAGAGAAGATAGAGTCCCCTTTATTTTTTAAACGGCAACAAAAAGCACTGAAACATGCGCATCGCAAGGTAAGCAGTAAACAAAAAGGTAGTAATCAAAGAAAAAAAGCACATTTAGTGGTAGCTCGCCTTCATCGGAAAGTTTTTCGTCAAAGAAGAGCCTTTCATTTTGAGCAAGCAAGGTTGCTCATTTCAAGATATGATGCACTTTTTTTTGAAGATCTCAATCTTAATGCAATGAAAAAAAGGTATGGAAGAAAAATCAATGATTTAGGCTTTCATTCATTTTTGCAAATCGTAAAGAATTATGCCGAGCAACGAGGCAAGATAGTCCATCTAATAGATCGTTTTGAGCCTACTTCTAAGACATGTTCATCTTGTGGTCATGCGATCAAAGATTTGGATTTAAAAGTGAGAAGTTGGTGTTGTGAGGTATGTTGTACAGAGCATGATAGAGATATTAATGCTGCGAAAAATATTTTTAGAGTTGGGACATCAACTCTTAGGCTAGGCGATGTAAGACCAAATAAATTGGCAATTGCTGTTTGAATCTAGAATCCAACGATTTTAATCGTTGGAGTATGTCAAAAGGACAAAGATTTTTTAGAGGCAACATTAAGCCTACTTGCTGGCCACTATCCGTTGCTACCCACCAGCTGCAGCCTAAAAGATGATGGTTAATTGAAGCACCCAGCCTTAAAGTGTACCAAGAGTAATTGAAGAACCCGGCCCTAAAGGGCAATGGGATTCTTTCCCGGGAAGGACAGAGGCGCTTTGCATGGCTCGCCTAACGCAGGCCTACATGACCGAGATTAAGGATTTTTTTGGATCATAAGAGAGTTTTCTCAGGGCAACCCCATTTAGGCTAAAAATAATAATAACAGGATGGGCAAGATAATAATAATATCTTTAATTCAGCTGTCAGATCAAGTCTTGTCTAGGACAGTTAATCACAATATTATAAATCTATTCTGCTCATCCTGCCTATCCTGCTATTTCCCTATTTCTTTGCATCTTTGCTTTAATCCCTTTCCGAGCTTGTTTAGTTAAGTGCTGAGCTGGGAGAGGATCTCATTGCTGCGTGCAATATACTCATTCAGCTGAGAGGGGGAGAGCTCTCGTTGTGCCAGCCGCGCTGTATCATAGACATGATTGGCCAGATCCTTTGCAAGGGCCGGATTTTTCAGCTCCATTGCATAGATCGATTGAATGAGTTTGCTATTTGTATTGATCACAAACTTTGGTTTAACAATATCAGGAATCTCCCCTCTGCCATGATAGGAAAGAGTCTCTCGAAGGCGTCTCTGCTGCTCTTCAATCACTAAAAGGGCAGGCAAGCTCTCAGAGGCAATGCTCTTTGCTTCGACATCGATCTCGGTAAAGTTAAGCTTGGACTTAAAGAATTCGGCCATCCGTATTCTCTCTGTCTTTCCCTCTGCATCAAGAAGGGTTCTCTCTCTTTCAGGGTCAAGAAGAGCCTCTCCCAAATCGGCATCAATGCGTTTAAACTTGACGCTCTGCTTATGCTCCAAACTGCTGATTAGGGCATTATCGATCATCATGGGGCGAGTAAAAAGAACTTCAATCCCTTTTTCGCGGAAAAGATTAAAAAAATGTCCATCAGCGTGTTCGGGATGGGCATAGTAGATCGTATTGCCCATCTTCTCTTTATTGCGCTCTAAGTATTCTGTAATAGTGGAGTAGCCCTCCTGGTTTGTCTTAAAGACAAGAAAATCCTTGATTCTCTCATAAAATTTCTCATCCTGCAGGGCGCCATATTTGATAATCAGTTCAATATCTTCCCAGTAGGTAAGAAATTTCTCTCTATCGGTCGTGTATAAGCTCGTTAGTTTATCGGAGATCTTTTTAGAGATATGGGAGCCAAGCTGTTTGACAGTGCGATCCATCTGGAGGGAGGATCTCGAGACATTCAGGGGAATATCAGGACTATCGATTGCTCCGCGCAAAATGGTGAGGTAGTCGGGTAGGATATCATTGCAATGGTTGGAAACAAAGACACGGTTGCAAAAGAGACGGATCGTCTCTTTTTTTAGATCGACATCCTTAGAGATTTTTGGGAAGTAGAGAATCCCTTTAAGATTGAATGGGTAATCGACATTAAGATGGATCCAGAAAAGAGGATCGGGTTCCATGGGATAGAGTTTATGGTAAAAGTCTATATACTCTTTATCTGTTGCTTCCATTGAGGGTTTCATCCAGAGAGGGGGTGTCTCATTGATGCAAGAGTCATTGAGGGTGATTGGGTAGGGGAGAAAGGCGCAGTATCTTTTTAAAATCTCATCTATTCTCGAAGCCTCTAAATACTCCTCTTCACCAGGTGCGAGATGCAAGACGATCTCCGTACCTCTTCTCTCACGTATCCCTTTTTCCTGCTCATACTCCGAAGATCCATCGCAAGACCAGGATACTGCCTCTGCCCCCTCCTTATAGGAGAGAGTCTGGATATCTACATGCTCTGCAACCATATATGCCGAGTAGAATCCAAGCCCGAAATGACCAATAATCTGATCCTCCTGTTTATCGCTCTTATACTTTGCGAGGAACTCTTCAGCCCCGGAAAAAGCAAGCTGGGCAATGTATTTTTCAACCTCTTCCGCATCCATGCCAATCCCATTATCAGTAAAAGTGAGAGTTTTTTTCTCTTTATCAATCTGGATTTGGATAGAGGGAGATTCATTTTCAAGGGGAGATGCTTCCCCCCTCTCTTTTAAGATGAGGAGTTTTGAGATCGCATCGCATGCATTGGAGACAAGCTCGCGAATAAAGATATCTTTATCGGAATAGAGCCATTTCTTAATAATAGGTAAAATATTCTCGCTATGTATCTTAAGGTTTTTTTTTGCCATGATTTCTCCTCTTGTTGGATAGGATATTTTATCTAAAAAGGAGGTCGATGTCAATAATGCCCGACTGTGTAAGCAAAATAATAGTAATGGCTAGAGGAATAACAACCCTGAGAAGGAAGAGCCAGGGCTGGTAAAGAAACATCCAGCTACACCCCCCCTCAAAAGAGGAGCGGCGCTCATTTTTTTCTAATACATAGCCCACAAAGAGGGCGGTAAAGAGGGCATTGAGAGGCAAAATCCAGGAAAAGGTCAAATCATCGATTGTTGAAAAAAATGTTTTACCAAAGATGGCGGCCCACTCCGGAAAGATCACCCCTGAGCCTGAAGCTGCGCTTGGAATGGCTAAAAGAGAGGTGACGCTCATGATGAGAAGCGCAGCCTTCCCTCTAGTAAAGCCATATATTTCGCTAACTGTTGCAACAAGCACCTCCATAATTGAGATTGTTGAAGTGAGCGCTGCAAAGACGACAAGCAGGAAAAAAACTGTTGAAATTAGCAGGGTGCCCGGGAGTTTGGCAAAGAGTACGGGAAGGGTTTTAAAGAGAAGTCCTGGACCTTCTGCAGCTGGGAAATTAAAGGTAAAAATGATAGGGAAAATCATAAGCGCTGCAAGGGCTGAGACGATGAGATTGGCCATTGCAATCAAGAAAGCCGTCTT
>JABDDZ010000010.1 GCA_013287335.1 Chlamydiota bacterium
AAAGTAGTAGAAGCCCGTTTCAGAATCAAAGCGTTTACTGCAATAACGCCAAGGAGAGAGGTTTTCAGATTGAATAGTCTCTCCAAAGGGAGTGTAGCGGTAGGTGGCTTTGGATTTTGACCCAGGAATGTCAATGAGTGTGACAAGTGACCCGCGATGATCATGGATGGGGAAATAGGAGTTACCATTTAATTCGTAGAGAATAGCAGCTCCAATTTCAGCTCCCCGGCCATCGCCTAATACTCTGAGCTCTTTGATTTTGCCCTCTTTTGTGACAGAGCCAATCTCATTTTTCCCATCCCATAAGAAGTAGAGGGTATCGGAGAGTTTTTCATTTGTGTATGTTGTTTTGGAAAGCCTGCGATGAAAAGGGTCATAAGTATATTCAAAGCGTGCATTCCCCTTATGCACAGCAATTAAACGGTCTTGAGTATCATAAAAAAATGTAGACTCTCCATTTGAGAGAAGATTGCCATTTTCATCATAGACTAAGTCGTTTTCTCCATCGTGAGTGATCTGGCAAAGAGAGTTAACCTCCCAAGGGTTTTCATCTTTAGCTCTTCTATTGAACATTGAGTCAGAAGAATATTCATGATAGGGATCTGAGAGGAGTTGATGGAGATCATCGTAGGTATACTTTTCCCTCATTGATCCTTGTGGATCTTCAAAATAGTATTCAGTCAGATTACCCACGGCATCATAGGTCAGAGCATTTTTATAATAGAGAGATTCAGATGATTGAAGACGTCGAAGAGGATCCCACGATTGATTAATCGTGCCTAATGGAAAAAGAGTGGTTTCAGGATTTCCATCGCTATCTCTTTTTTCATAAGTCAGAACAAATTTATCTTTTGTTACTTGGTGGAGATCTGGGCCTTTGTAGCTCCAGAAGATTTGTTGGTGAGTCGGCAAAGTTAAGCTGATGCGCCTTGATTGCGCGTCGTAGATGCTCTCAAAAGTTAGGCGGGAGGCAAGGCTTTCTTTAGTGACATTGCCAAGAGCATCATAGCTTAGAGTAGTGAGAGCATTAGTCTTTTGATCTTCTATGGAAAGAAGGTGGTTTTCTGCGTCATAGGTATAGTGGTAATCAAAATCTGTAGAATGGGACCTAGAGAGTCTTCCCAAATCATCATGTTTTTGAAAAATCCCTATCCCATTAGGCTTATGGATCGATTCTAAGCGACCTTTGGCATCGTAGAGATAGCGGGTGATTTTAGTCTCTGACTCAATGAGCTCTTCAATGCGGTTGCCAGGACCATAGTTCCATTGATTGGTGATTGAACCTATAGGTTCTATTCCTTCAAACAGCGTGTGTGTTTCTTGAATGCAGTTATTATTCGCATCAAAGAGAGACTCTTTTTTTTGGATAATATTGTCTGATTGATCTCTAGTGAGTGTAAGATAGACTCTTCCCCGGCAATCATGGTGCTTAGTTGTAATCACCCCATGCGGGTCGATATCTTTTTGAATAAATTGATCCTTATACTCATAGGAATGTTTATGTTCAAAACCTAGCGGATCTTTAGAAGAGATAAGCTCTCCCCTTAGGTTATAGGAGGAGGTCCAAGTTCCCTTAGGGGTTGTATGCAAAATATGATTGCCCGCTTCATCGTAAGAGTCTTGTTCGATGCGATAGAGTATTCCAGAGAGGTCTTCGACCCTTTTTTCGATTTGGCGATTTAAATAGTCATATTTGTACTGTGTGAGAAGATCGCCTGTCTGCAAAGAGGCTAACCGACCAAGGCAGTCATAGGTAGAGGAGGTCGTTGAAAAGTCTTTACTTTCAGAGGTTTTTCTTCCGGCAAAGTCATAGGTGTATGTCGTTGTCACCCCCTCCCCATCTGTTTCGGAGAGTTTGCAAAAAGGTGAGTAGGTCGCTCTTGTCGTTTTAAGCAAACTTCCTGATGAGGAGAAGCTCTCAGTTTTTATCGGCTGATCAAAGATGTCATAGGCATAGAGCGTTTTGGCTCCATTGCGATCAATATAGCTTGCAAGGGTCGCATTCGCATTGTAAGTATGATATTCTTCCGATCCATCAGGATGGAGAATATGGAGAGGATTTCCACGGTAATCATAGCTTTTGATCGTGGCATATCCCTTAGGGTCGATCTCTTGAGTCACATTCCCTAAAACATCATACTCTCTTTTCGTAATGGACCCATCAGGATAGGTAGTTGTAGTGAGTCTATTAAGAGAATCATAGCCATAACTTGTTTCAAATCCCGATTCATCTATGGAGGCAATAAGACGGCTGGCCTTATCGTACTTTTTTTCTCTAGTCAGAATGGTCTCTTTCGATTGCCATACTCTCTCTCGAATGGGACGGTTGGCAAGGTCATAGTCCCACTCCTTACGCATAGCTGAGCAAGGGCCTTTTTCTCTGATGAGATTAAAGTTCTCATCATATTCGAACTCGACTCTATTACCCAATGCATCCACTTGGGCAATGAGCCTTTCTCTATTATCATATTCAAAGCTAAGACAATAGTGAAAGATGCCATTGGCATCAAAATGCTCTTCTTTAGAGACTTTGCCCGAAGGGTGATAGCTATAGCGTACTTTTTTAAGCAGGATTTCGTTGCCAAGAGCATCAATTGTCTTTTCTCTTAATTCTTCGGGGAGACCTAAACAGGGTTGGGAATATTTAGGCGAGATCTCTGTAATCTTTCGATAGGTAACATGAGTTAAATCATTGTGATTGTCGCTTGAGCCATCATCAACAATTGTTTTTATACAGACAGAATTTAAGTTATCATCATAGAACTGGAAAGTGCGTTTGGCTATTCGCCCATGATCATAGACAATCTCTGAAGTTAAAAGATTTGTGTTGAGGATATAGGTATAACGTATCTCTTTTCCGGGTCTATCCGACTCGGTGAGTTTTAAGTTAAAGTCATCGAGGGAATAGGCACGATAGATGATCTCTTTTTCTCTACCATCCCCTATGCACTCTTCTATCGCATTATGGTTTTTATCAAAAACATGCTCGGCGAGGCGAAAGATTTTTCCGGATCCATCCTCTACTTTTTTACTAAGCAGATTTCCGGTATTGGCATCCCATTCACTTTTTTCAACAAGATAGAGAGCATCGCCCTGATATTTCTCAACTGCTGTGATGCGTTTATCACTATTGAAGCGGTAGATCGTTTTACCATTTTCTCCATCGTAAACAATTGTATGATCCTCTTTATAATCATAACGGGCGATGGGAACCATCTCTCCATTCGGTCCAATAGGAGCTCTTTGAGCGAGGACTTTTTTAGTTCCAAGATCATAATCTGTTCCTAAACGTCGACCATCGGGCCCATCGACATGAAACATAAAGGGGGCTTTAAAGTAGTGCTTGGAGCTTCTCCAATGATAATTGTAACTTTGAAACGGCTTCCATGGAGCCTCAACATGGTCAAGAACAACATCATAAGTAGCACCAGATACTGATTTCCGATCCCTTGCCTTTACCTCTCGGAGTCTATGATGCAGCTTTACTTTTCTTCCATCACTGCCGGTTAAGTGAATGGCCTTGACTCTACGATTCTGTTTAAGACTTGTCCGTTTATAATGAATGTCTAAAGATCCTAAGAGAATGGTTCTTTTAGAGTTATAAGCCTTAATGGATTTTAAAATAAAATAGCCGGGATCATATTCGTCATGCAATATGGATTCATTGTAATCCTTATACTCATAGGTAAGGACATTTCCATTAGGGAGCTTATCCTCTGTGACTATAGCCTGATAAGGTGGTAGGGTCCGCACATTAAATTCTGCTCTGCCATCTCTTGGCCAGGATTTAGTAGCAGTTGTAAATGTGCGCACCCTACCGCTTCCATCAATGACATGTCCTCTATAGGAAAAAGGGTTGATGCCTTTCCCATATCCCCACTGCTGAAAAAAAGAATGGGTGTTTAAAGGATGAGTTTGACCCGACAGACTTGCATTTGTAAAACTTTTAGCAGCATTGGAGTCGAGAAAATACTCACTGCCAATATTTTTTCCATAGACAAAAAAGCTTCCATCCTCCTCGCCTACACCTAAAAGCTTTTGAAAGTAGAGCTTATGATTTTTTGTTAAAGCAAAGTTGAAAAGCAACTGGCATTCGGGATTAATTCTCCAATGACCAAAAGCCTGATCTTTATAACCCTGATTCCCATAAAATCGGCGATAAGAAATAGGCTCAACTCCCCCAACAACAAGATCTACCGCCTCTTCGCAGTATTCCCCCGTAATCACATTCACTTTTGGAATCTGCGGGATAAAATGTCCAATTTCCTTGGAATTAAAAACGGCAGGTGGAGGAGCAAGTCGTCCATCATTAGCCAAAAGAGCACGCGATACTAAAAGAAAAAAAACCAAAAAATTTTTCATAAACAAATCTTAACTTTTACTTTAAGAAAGCAAGTTAAAATTTATATTCTTAATGGTCAAGCAAATAAAAAAGCTTAGTTAACCTGAGCTTTGAGTTTAAAGATAAGTAAAATTTTGATGCAAAAAAACCTCCTTAAGACATTATCAATTGCCGTTTGTCGAAACAAAAGGATTAGAGCTTAGAGCTGTTTACAAACTTACGAATGATTAAGTTTTTGAGGTAGTCTTTTAAACTATCCTGGTCGTTTAATAGACCTCTATAGCCTATGTATCCATCAGGGCGAATCACATAGATAAGATTCATCCCATAGCGCCTCTCGATCTCCTTATCGCGGTCTTCAAATGCATCTGGTAGAATATAAACTTCCACTCCCTCTATCCTTTCCAAAGAAGAGATAAATGCATCCATCCCCTTTTTCTCTTTGATTACAAGAATCTTCATATTTTTGCTTTTTTGCCAAAGAGCGAAAAGCGAAGTGGATTGATTCTGAGAAAAGAGCTTTGCATCGCGCCCTCGATACCCAGCCAATATGCCGGGAGCTCCCTTTGCTCTCTCTACAACCCACTCACTTGTTGGGTAATGAATAGCAATTTGAGATATATTAGATATAATCCGATGTCGAATAGAAGCAAATTTTGTGATCTGGCATAAAATGAAATTGCGTAAGATGATTAAAAGCTTTGAATGTAAAAATATAAGATCGGTGATCTTCTCTGTTCCTCTAAGAAGTGCTTTTCCAACAACTTTGCGTTCAAACTCATAACTATCAAGCAGAGAGGGTGAGGCCTTTCCACGAAAGATAGCGCCTAGCTTCCAACCAAGATTAAATGCATCTTGAATCCCTGTATTCATTCCCTGACCGCCGACTGGACTATGAATATGCGCTGCATCCCCAACAAGAAAGATCCGTTTTTCCCGGTAGTTGTTTATAATCCGACTATTAACATGGAAATTAGCGATCCAGAGAGGATCGCTTAAACGCACGTTTGGATCAGCAATCCGAGCAACCAACTCTTCTATTTCAGCAAGTGTGGGTGCGCCTGGAACTTCTCCATGAATCAGTTGCAGGTTCTTCATATTCATTTTATTCCGTGGAGGTTGAAAAATAAGACGGTACCGTTTTTCTCCCTTCATAGGAATAGCTGCAAGAATCCCCCGCGGATCAAGAAAAGCCATTCCCTGATTTGGAGGATATTTCCATTTTACATGCACATCGGCAAGAGAGAAGATATCTGGAAACTCTCTTCCGTCAAAAGCAAGATTCAATTGTTTGCGGACAGTGCTATGGGGGCCATCGCATCCTATTAACCAATCTGTTTTGACCTCTTCCTGCTTTCCATTTTCATGATTATGTAAGATAGAGGTCACAGTCCCCTCATCCTGATTAAAAGAGAGAAGCTCCACCCCTCTTTCTACCTTGATATCAAATTCAGCAAGGTATGAAGCTAGAAGAGCCTCAGTCTTATTCTGTTCAAGGGATAAAATAAAGGGAAAGGGAGAATCGAGGCGATCAAAAGAGAGAGTTGTGAGCTTTTTTTGGTTACTAATGGGTGAGAAGTGTGTGATTTTTAACCCTTCCGAAATAAAGCGATCGGCAATCCCTAAAAAATATAATATTTCTAAAGTTCTCGCCTGGATAGCAAGAGCTCTGGATTTATCGCTGGGCGTGAGGACTTTATCTATAATTCTGAGAGACAGACCCTGTCGGGCAAGCTCGGCTGCCATAAAAAGGCCGCTTGGACCTGCACCGACAATTAAAACATTACATCCCATAGAGATCCATAAATTTTTAAACTTAAAAAACTCTATTATATAAAATAAAATAATTTATATTATATAATCTTCTTTTAGGAACCTATTAATGTCGGAGAGTTACATGGGCAGCAAATATTCTTTTAGCTTAAATTCTATCAAACCCGAGAGAAATTATAAGATTGGCAAACTGACTTATGTCACTTCTGATGAGGTTCCAGGCTTTGCAAATATTGCCTTTGCCTCTTTAGTCCTTAACAACGGAGGGGCTCTTGAACCTATTTGGCATCCAAACGCACATAAAATAGGTTACTGTACCCAAGGAAGCGCGCTTGTATCGATCCGTAGCCCGGAAAATGTAGATATATTCACTGTCAATGCGGGAGAGATGTTTTTTATTCCCAAAGGATACATTCATCATATCGCTAATTTTGCCTCTCAAGAATGTCTCATTAAATTTGCGTTTAGCAATTCAAAGCCCCAAGAAATGTGCCTTTCAAAGGCGATTTTCTCTTTGTCTGAAAGTGTGTTTGACACCACTTTCAATACATCATCTTCCTTTTTAGATGGATTAAAAAAATCCCAAAAAGAGGAGCTGATTAAAGTTCTCCCTCCAAGTTTAGAAATGCCAAAACCAAATTCCGTTCGTTACAAATTTAATATTGGTGAGAGTAAAAAAATTATCCAAAACAAAGGGGGCTATCTTCAGGTAGGAACAAAAGTGAACCTTCCGACTCTTGAGGGATTGGGCATCCTGGGTTTTGGATTAAATCCTAAGGGTATTGTTGAACCTCATTGGCATACAAATGCCGGCGAGCTTGTCTATATTGCGAAAGGAGAAGCACGCATGACAATTCTCTCTCCTGAGGGCAAAGTAGAAGTTCTAAAACTGAAGAAGGGAGAGGGCGCCTTTGCACCTACATCTTATTTTCACAGTATTGAAAATACAGGTAATGAAGATGTTGAGGTCATTGCATTTTTTAGCGATGCGCAACCTGATTATATGGGCATTGGTGAAGTGATGGGGGCTTATTCTAATGAGCTTCTCGCAACAACTTTTAATGTATCGCCCGACTATTTCAAAACTTTTAATAAGACACAAGAGCCTCTTGTCATTATCTAGAAGGCTCGCGAACTAGAGGCCAAAGCCGCCCGCAACTTCGATATTCTGGCCGGTGATATAATGGTTCTCTTCTCTCAAGAGGAAAGCGACGAGGGAGGCTATCTCTTCAAGCTTGCCCGCTCTTTTCATTGGGAGATTTTTTGTTTCGGAATCGATTGTGTTTTCTAAGATGCCGGGTGAGACCATATTCACTCTCACGCCATATGGCGCAAGCTCCAAAGCGTAAGAACGGGTCAGCTGCCAAAGAGCTTCTTTACTCATAAAGTATGCTGGAGCCTCCCTTTTGGGCCCTCCCTTAGCAACTCCAGTTTCTCCAATATGGATTATGGAGCCTCTGGAAGCGATTAAAGACGAGAGAAGAGATTTAGTAATGTAAAAGGGAGATAAAAAATTTTCTTGAAAAAGATCTGACAATCCCTCTAATGAGGTTTCAAGCAGAGGGAGAATTAGGTATTTTCCTACATTGTGTATAATAGCTTTGGTATCGTTAAACCGATTCTTATAATTTTCTACAAATGTCTTTAGGTCCGGGATTGTTGAAAAATCCCCTTGAATTATTTCCGATTGCACTCCGATCTGGCGGCATTTTTCGGCAACTCGCTGCGCATCAAGCTTAGAATTGCGGTAATGGACAGCAATAGAATGACCTTCTGATGCGAGCGCATATGAGATCGCTTCACCAACGCCTTTTGCCCCCCCTGTGACAAGTACCCATTTCATATTGGCGATATACGTTCTTTTTCAATTTCAACAGCGGTATAACCGGCAAGAGGCATCCCATTTTGTTTTCTTACTTTAATTTTTATTTTTAATATCTCCGAATATCTCTCCATAATCCTTTCAAGAAGTTGATAGGCATATGTTTCTAAAAGATTGTAGTGACGGCTTTTGGCAAGATCCCGACAAATTTTTCCAATACCTTCATAATCGACTGTATCTGCAATAGAATCAGACCTTACACATTTAATAAAATTTGTTGTAAGATCGATATCAATAAGAAGCTCCTGCTCCTCTTTTAGTTCAAAAGGATGAACTCCGATCGTACAATGCACTTTATAAGCTTCTATTTTAATTAATCCTTCCATAAAACTCTCTCCTCAAATCGAGATTTGGCATAATCTCGAATTAGATTATAGTCGATACAATAGAGAATTCGATTTTTTCAGACAAACTAGTTTCAATGGGGCTCTTAATCATGAGATGGATTTTTTTTACTCTTCTTTTTTTCCCGACTCTTCTTTTTGCAGAGGAAAAAATAGATCCTGAGGGACTCTCTCCTAAGGAGCTCCCCACGGGAGGGCTCCCCACGGGAGAACTCCCCATGGGAGAGCTCTCCGAAGTTTTTGCCCCAAGTGGCTCTTTTTTTGGAGAGTTCATAAACATGCTCGTAACTCTTCTTTTTTTACTCTTAGTGATTTTTCTCTCCCTCTTCTTTTTGAAAAAACTCCTCGGAAGAAAGATGAAGCAGAATATGCAGGGAAAAGGAATTAAAATCTTACAAAGAAGAGCGATTAACCCAAAAGTCTCGCTCTATCTGGTTGATATTTGTGGCAAAGGGATTGTAATTGGCGATTCTCCAGGAGGAGTGCATCTAATCACTGAATTCCCTGAAGGAACCGATCTTCAGGCACTTCTTGAAGAGGATTCTCCCCCACCTTCGTTTAAGGAGATTTTACAAAAAAAAATCACTTCCTCTATTTTTCGGAAGAAAAAAGAGATATAGTCGCTTCAACTCGAAAAGAGAAAGAACCTTAAATAACTATCTATATCTCTTTCTTGTGTAATATCTTTCGTTTTTAGTATCCTCTTTAAGTAGACGAATGGAAATGGTAATCCTGATGAAATTTGTAAATTTATTTTTATTTCTCTCTCTCTCTTCTCTCTGTTTGACAAGCTGCATTTATAAAATGCCAACGAGCGATGTCGTTTGCACTCTGCCAAACACGAATAATCCTCATGTAACGCGCGAAAGAGCGCATACTATGATCCCAACTAATTAATAAAGGAAACAATCAAATGTTAGTGCTGACTCGAAAAGCTGACCAAAAAATCCGCATTGGGGATAACATCGAAATCGTTGTGCTGCGTATTCAAGAGGGGCAGGTCTCTTTAGGATTTACAGCTCCAAAAGAACTCGAAATTGTTCGCGAAGAGCTACTCGCAAATCCCACAGAAAAGAGTAGAAAAAAAAAGAATGAAAATCGACAAGATGGCCTCGAACTTGCCAAAGATATTAAAAGTTAAAGTTGCAAATGACTGAACAATTCTCATTAGATTTGAATTCTCTTCTGAATTTTTTGAACAGAAAGAAATTGGAGCCTCAGCTCGACTCCCAAACAGGGCAAATCCAAATTCTACTTAATTTTTCAAAGAGAGAGATTCCAGTAATCTTCAATCTCATTAGCGAGGGGCTTATTCTTCAGTCCATAGCCTATCTTCCCATTACACTCCCCAAAAAACATCTCAACGATATTTCAAGATTATTACATATTCTTAATAAGCAGCTTGACCTTCCCGGCTTTGGAATGGATGAAAAGCATGAACTCATCTTTTTTCGGGTTCCTATTCTCTCTTTAGAGAAAACATTTTCTGAAGAGCTGATAAATGTGATGCTTGGTACAACTGAACTTGCCTGCGACTCTTTTTTAACAGGAATTGAGATGATTGCAAATGGGAGCGTCTCTTTAGAAAAAACTCTTCAGGCAGAGAAGGAGCGTTCCTCTTAAATGACTAAGCGACCTATCTACTATGATACTGAAACTACAGGAATCTCTCATGAAAGGGACTTTATCATTGAGATCGCAGCATTTGATCCCATTAGAGAGCGTACTTTTGTCTCTTTTATTAATCCTGGGACTCCAATCCCTAAAGAGGCGACAGCTATTCATGGGATAACTGACGAGATGGTGAAAGAGGCCCCCTCTTTTGCTGAAGTAGGAAAAAAGTTCTTCGATTTTTGCCAGGATGGGGAGACCGTGTTGATCGCCCATAACAATGATAACTTTGATCTGCATTTCCTCCGCAAAGAGTGTAAAAGAAATGCTCTCGACTTCCCGGAGCTTCCCATGATTGATTCTCTAAAATGGGCAAGAAAATACCGTCCCGATCTTCCCAGGCATAGTCTTCAGTATTTGCGCGAAGTCTATGGAATCAAAGAGAATCAGGCCCACCGAGCGCTCGATGATGTGATGATTCTGGCTGAAATTTTTTCTATTATGATTGATGATCTGCCTTTAAACCTGGTCCTTGATCTCATTTATAAAAAAAACGAACTTATCAAAGAGATGCCATTTGGCAAACACCAAGGAGTGCCTCTTGAAAAGGTCCCGCAGGATTATGTCCTTTGGCTTGAAAAAAGCGGTGCTTTTGAAAAACCTGAAAACTGCAGACTTAAAGATGGATTCCAAAAACTTGGGGTTTTAAAAACTTGATAGATGTTAAAGATAGCTTTCTCTCCCTGTCCTAATGATACCCTCCTCTTTTATCCTTGGGTGCAAGGGATTGTCGGGAAAGAACTTCCAATCCGCCCCATTTTAGCCGATATTCAAAGACTTAATGAGATTGCAGCTCTTCGAGTAGCAGACCTCATCAAAGTTTCATTCCATTCTTTTGGAAAAGTCGCCTCTCTTTATCAACTTTTGCCAATTGGCTCAGCCCTGGGTTTTAACTGCGGGCCCAAGATCATCTCAAATAGCCCTCTCCAATTAGAAGATCTAGCAAATAAAAGAATTGCTATTCCGGGAGTTGAGACAACATCACACCTTCTTCTAGATATTTTTTGTTCTCATTTAAATATGCAAAAAACCTTCTGCCTCTATCATGAGGTCCAGGCTCTTTTAGAAAGGAAAGTTGTAGATGCAGGAGTCATTATTCATGAGAGTAGATTCACCTTTGCAAAAGCTGGATTTCATGAAGTTGCAGACCTTGGCTCTCTCTGGCATCTACGCACATCCTCCCCCTTGCCGCTTGGAGGGCTTATCGTTTCAAGGTCTCTTCCTAAGAAAATCACCTCAGAGATTCTCTCCATCTTAGAAAAATGCATTGCTTATTCTTTAACTTATCCAGACTCTGCTTTGGACTATATTCTTCTTCACTCTCAAGAAAAGAATAGGGAAATTGTAAAAAAACATATTGCTCTTTATGTAACAAAAGAGACTCAGTGCCTCTCTAGAAAGGGACGCGAAAGCATTGAACTGCTCTTACGCTATGGATCACAACTCGGAATGTTCCCCCCCTTGCCCAAAGATTATATTTATGAGCGTTAAACTGATTATTTTTGCAACTCTAGGCGAAGCCGCAAGAACAGTCGAAAAACTGAAGGCGCGTCCTTCTCCGAGCATTCCCACCTGTTACTTTTTTGATAAGGGATTGATTGTCATTGCAAATGTTGGGATTCACTCTGCTCAAATGGCTGTATCGAAATATATCAACCAAGTGGATGAGGTATGGAATATTGGCCTTGCCGGAGCTTTGAAAAATGAGTTGCCCATTGGCACTCTAGTGGAGATTGCAAAGGTCGGTAAGCACACTCACCTCCCTCAAAACCTTGATGCCGGCTCTATTAAAATTGTTGAAAGCACAATACCCTCATTCTCTCTCCCAAATTTGGGGGCAAAATTGATCTCAACAGACTTTCCAATCCATGACCGAGATACCCGCGAAGCGCTCTCTAGTGAATGGGACCTTGTTGATATGGAGGGATATGGAGTTGCTTTTGCAGCTGTTGGCTTTAATAAACCTTACCGCCTTTGGAAAATCGTCTCCGATTTTGCCTCTCCTGGCGGAAGAGAGCTTATCCGCAATAACAAAGACAAGCTCTCTCTCTCCATTGCTAAATTCTTACTAAGTCAAATTTAAACGCAAATAAAAATTATAAATTAACAACAGATCACAGAGCAAAAAAGAGTCGGGCACGCACGCTGGCACGATTCTTTTTTTCTCTGTGGTTAATTTTTCTTTGCGACTTTGGGCCTTTGCGACTTTGGGTTTAAATTGTGATAGGAGATGTTGTCAATTTTTGTTTGATTTGCAATGATGCGAAAAATGAGAGATGGGGAGGAGATAAATGGCAGCAAAAAAATCGATGCGAGCAGCGTTCATCAATGAATTTGGTGGAATTGATAAGATCAAATTTGGAGAGTTTCCCCTTCCGGAACCTCTAGATAATGAAGTGCAAATTGCAGTTGAATGCGCTGGAGTCAATCCCGCCGATTGGAAGGTCTGTGATGGACTATTTCGCAATCGGTTACCCCACGAATTCCCCATTATACCCGGATGGGATGTCTCCGGAAAAATCTCGAAAGTGGGGGCAGGTGTCCAAAATTTAAAGGTTGGAGAGGCAGTCTTTGCTTACTGCCGAAAGCCGGTTGTCCATGAGGGTGCTTTTGCAGAATATATCTGTCTGGATGCTGAAAATGTGAGTTTAAAACCGGCTGGTATCAGTTTTGCTGAGGCTGCATCTATTCCATTAGCTTCTCTGACAGCATGGCAATCGCTCTTTGACAGCGCTCATCTTCGTCCAAAAGAGCATATCTTAATCCATGGGGGAGCTGGAGGCGTGGGAGGCTTTGCTATACAATTTGCAAAGTATGCAGGTGCGCATGTGACTACAACAGCAAGTGGGCGGAATTTTGATTATGTCAAAAAACTTGGAGCTGATGAAATCATCGATTATACAAAAGAAGATTTTGTCAAAAAAGTCCATGAGATAGATCCTGATGGGGTCGATGTGGTCTTTGATACAATTGGCGGAGAAACACTGAAAGCCAGCTATAATGCAGCTAAAACGGGCGGGAGACTCGTCTCTATTGTGGGCATTGTAGATAAAGCATTAGTTGCTCAAAAGAAACTCTTTTCCGATTTACTCTTTGTAACCCCTAACGGAAAAGAGCTTAAACGCATTGCAACTCTCATTGAGGAGGGAGAATTGCTACCCCCTAAGATCCAGCTATTTCCTTTTGATCAGTTACTCACTGCCCTCCATCTCAGCAAAGAGGGCCATATTCAAGGAAAAATTATAATCAACATCCGCGGAAAAGCAACCTAACCTCTTCCAACCACTAAGGATGCACGCAAACTATTACTTTACTTAAAATACATTTTTCAGTAGATATGCCCAAATACACCCACGAACCTATTGATTCTCGAACGATTTTGGCTCCCATTCTGAACTTTTTAATAAGTAGACCTTTATGGAGAAAAGCAGATTATTGCTATCAATTCATAAAATCTTTATAATGCTTATATGAGTATAGAAAAAACTTCTTCAGATTGGAATAACCAATCCTATTTTTGCGGATTGACGAATAAACAGGCAGCTATCATTACAGCTGTTGTCTCTGCGATATTTGTGGTTATCATCATGACATCAGCAGTGATTGGTAATTATCCTGGACTTGGAATAATGAATCAAATTGGATGGGGAATTTGCTTATCTAGCTCTGGTTTAGGAGTTGTGACAGTTTGGGCTTCTCTTTTATGGCTTTTTATAGCTTGGCATCATGCAGAAAAAGTTGATGATGATGGTTCTCCCAAACCCTCTAAAGCTACAGTGAAGTTTGTTCAGGCTTTATCTAGAGAGCTGAACAATCTGCCAAAGTGATTTAAGTGGCAGGGACCTCTTCCGGCTTGGCTGGTTCCAGCTTGGCTGGGTCTAGGTCGGCTGGAATAAGGAACTTTCTGGGGCCAGGAGCTTCTAGGCTACTCATCATCTCCCACATCTTTCTAAACCCTGGGCAGGATTCAAAGAGCTCTTCTCTTGTGCCATCTGCCAGAATTTCTCCCCTTTCTAGATAGATAATGCGATCTGCCTTTTCAATTGTTGTGAAGCGGTGTGCAATAATAATTTGAGTCACTTCACCTTTAAGGCTCTCCATCACATCTTTGATTTTTCCCTCGCTCATGGCATCTAAAGCAGAGGTTGCTTCATCTAAAATGAGGATGGGGGCATTCTTGACAAGAGCCCTTGCAATCGCTAGTCGCTGTTGCTGTCCTCCTGAAAGGTTCTTTCCAGCTTCAGAGAGCATAGAATCGTAACCATTTGGCAATGTCATAATAAAATCATGCGCCTCTGCACGCTTTGCAGCATATTGCACATCCTTAGTTGAAAAGGGGCGCCCAAAAGAGATATTTTCTTTTACAGTGTCTAGAAAAAGAAAGGGTCTTTGAGGAACAAAGGCGATATTTTCCTTTAAAGAACGCTGCGTATAGGCCTTGAGGGGCTTTCCATCGATAGAGATCTCCCCTTCTTGAACATCATAGAGACGGGGAAGAAGCTGGGCAATGGTCGATTTTCCGGCGCCTGTCGGACCGACAAGAGCCACCATCTCTCCCTTCCGGATTTTAAAATTTAAATTTTTAAGGATCCATTCATCCTGATATTTAAAGGAGACATCCCGGAATTCAATGGAAGTTGAAAAATTTTCCAAAGGCTTTGCAAGAGGATCATCTTGAATGACAGAGGTAAGGCCAAGAACCTCATACATCCTCTCTGCCGCTGCTACCCCTCTTAAGATATGGTTGTTTTCTTCGGCAAATTTCTTGATCGGCTCATAAAAAACATATAAGAGACCGCAAAAGACGAGCAGCTCGGCAATGCCCATATTTACAGCATAGAGCCCATAGAGAATAACCACTGCAAAAAAGAGAGAGGCAACAAAGTGCAAAATAGGGCGTGAAGAGAGGCCATAGCGAGCGCTTTTTTCTTCAAGGCGAGCCATCATCTGGTTCTGTTCACGATATTTTTTAAGAGAAAATTGCTCCATGGCAAAAACTTTAACAGTCTGAATCCCTGCTAAAAAGTCGATGAGCACCGAGGCAAATCCCTCTTGATTGCGCTGCATCTGCTTGGCAATGCGCTTAATCCGCTTGGAAATAAAGACAATGGGGATGACAACTATCGGAAATCCTAAAAAAATGACTAAAGAGAGTTTCCAAGAGATATAAAAGCAGGCAATGAGAGTTGTGACTACGGCAAAAGGAGTCTGAAAATAGTTAATGAGCATGGAATTGATCGAAGAGGCCACAACACCAGCATCCCCTACAACTCTTGAAGAGAGGGAGCCAATATTGTGATCGTGATAAAAGCTCATCGGCAATGATTGGATATGTTCAAAATACTGCTGCCTTAAATCCCGGCTGACTCGGATTGCCACAAGTTGAGTAAAATAGCGGTGGCAAAATAGGGCAACTCCTTTAATCAGAGCAACGCAAATGAGAAATAGGGCTAAATACCCCAATTTTGAATGAATGTGAAATTTTTGATCCAGATAAAGGCTGATGCGTTGGACAATATTGTGTCCCTTATATTCAGAGACATACGCATTTGCTTCGTCAAGCGTTAACTCATTTTTATCGCCGGAAATCTTATGAAATGTTCTCTCCACTTCACTTAGTGAAAGTTTGTCTGCAGCTCGCAGCCTCCCCTCTTTTTTATCGGCAAAGAGAACAAAGGCATCGGGACCAGCTTTTGCCATCACTCCAAGGGCAAACATCTCTATTTGGCTGGCTGCCGTTACAAAGACCATCCCAAAAAAAGTGATACAGAGAAGTAATAGGTGCCGTCGATTTTGCAGAGCGGCTTTTAAAAGAAGTTTCATATTGAATTTTCTGTGTAACACCCGATCTTACGGAATTTTTGATATCTATGTTCTAGAAGAAGTTCCTGGGGGTACTCTTTAAAAACTTGCCACCCTTCAAGAACAAATTGCTTCACGCTTTCGTAGACGATGGATGGATCATGATGGGCGCCGCCAGGCGGCTCTTTAATAATTGCATCAATCACTTCAAACCCAAGAAGATCCTCTGCTTGCATCTTTAATGCAGAGGCAGCCTCAGCTTTTTTTGCCTGATCTTTCCAAAGAATTGAAGAGCAACCTTCAGGAGAGATCACAGAATAATAGGAATGTTCGAGCATTCCAATATGATCCCCAATGCCCATTCCAAGCGCCCCTCCGGAACATCCTTCGCCAATAATCACAACAAAGAGTGGAGTTGGAATACGTGATAATTCTCGCATATTATGCGCGATAGCCCATCCTTGGCCCCGCTCTTCTGCAGTTAGACCTGGATAAGCTCCCGGAGTATCGAGTAAAAAAATAACAGGTAACTGAAATTTGCCTCCAAGTTTACTCAGGCGGAGCGCCTTTCGAAATCCTTCCGGATGGAGCATACCAAAATTGCGATAGAGGCGGCTCTCTGTGTCACACCCCTTCTCCTGGCCAATAATTACGCATTTCATCTCGTTAATCTTGGCAAAGCCTCCGATCACAGCATGGTCATCTGCAAAGGTGCGATCTCCAAAGAGCTCAATAAAATCGGTGCAGATGTTCTGGATATAATCAACGCTTTTAGGCCGATTAGGGTGGCGGCAAATCTGAACCCGCTCCCAAGGGGAAAGAGAAGAGTAGACACGCGCTTTTAATTTATCAAGCTTCTTATCAAGCTTTCTTATCTCTTCCGGCGATAGGAGCTTATTCTGGGTATTCTGCTCCTTGATCTGGCAAATTGTTCTTTCATATTCATAAATTTGCTTTTCGTGCGGCAGTTCTTCCATAAAATACTTAATGGTATCCTTCAACCCAAATATTGGGCGATTTATATAACAACAAATTATAAATGATTTGGATGGTATTTAATCAACCTAAAACTCAGATTTATAGGTGTATTAAAATTTAAACCACCACTTCCTCTGCCTCACTCCATCAAATTCTACGTAATAAATATTTTACTAAGTATGAAATTCTAATCGTGCCCGTGCCCGGGCACGAAAATAACCTTCTTAATATTCAATCATTTTCAATTGGAGATTTTTAAAGTGCCAGGAAGAGTTGCTTGGTGGAAATCACGGACAATATGTGCATAAGTTGTTCTAGAGGTAACAATTGCATAAAGCTCCTCAATATCTTCTGAGAGCAGACGAATGCAACCATCGCTCTGATACTTTCCAATGCACTCCCTGTATTCAATATATCTTCCCTCGTCATCTTTTCTCCAGGGCACACCATGAAAACCGAGTCCCTTGCATGATCCTGTGCAATCTTTAATTTCCTTAGCAAAACCAATCCATCTAACGCCAAAGACTGTCATCATTTCTCTTGGCTCTTTTTTCCAGGTAGCAAGAACCCCTTCTTTATAAATGGCGGTATCCTTCTCCTTACCAATTAAAAAAAGCCCAAGAGGAGTGAGCGATCCTGAAGCGCAAGAGGGTGAAAGAGCGCCTGCGCAAACGGGATAGCTTTTTAAAAGATAACGGCAGTCCTCTTCTTCATCATAAGCATAGAGCCATAGCTTTAATCGCGAGAGATCGAGAACAAGATGGAATTCAATCTGCTTCTCTCGGTGCAAAACATTAAATCGATCCCCAAGACGCACTCTCTCTAAAAGATAATTTCGATCTCCATGAAGACTTCGAGCAATAAAGTGCTTTGAAGTGTTGAAGTACGCAGCATAATCACCGAGATAGGCCTGTCTTCCGGTTAGCCAGGAGACACGCGTAGCATAGCTTACCGTCTCGACAATTGGAAGAGTGGGAGGAAAAGGTGAAAAGAGTTTAGTCATTAAATCGACCTCTTTAGGAAGATCGGCATCTGATGAAATAGAGGTCAACTGCTCAGGGAAAGAGGGAGCTTCTACTTGCGAAGGCTGGAACTTTTCGGGCATTTGTTGGAGAGCCACTGAAGGCACCTCATCTACCCTCGCTTTTCCTCCCTTAGGAAAGAGAAGAACAATGAAAAGAGCTGCTAAAAAGAGTCCTGCAAACGCTAAAATCTTTGAGGTAGACATATTTTTTCCTTTATTAATGAGGCGCTATCTGCCAAAGCGCTGGAGCGATTCCTAGTGTATAGGCAATTAAAAAGTCAGCAGACCAGAAATTATCATCTCCTGCAAGAGGAATAACTTCCATCATTTCTACACCTTTTATGGCATGCAACTTTAAAAAAGTTGTGCCAACGTCAAAAATCATCTCCTGTGGTGGCCCCTTATAACGATCGAGAGACCTGGGATTCAGCTTATGAGAACCTGCAACAAAAGCCGATTTAGCTTTGGCAAAAAAGACAAAAACCCAATTACTCGTCGGTTCAATGCCCTGCATCTGGCAAGAGATGTTTAGTTCTTCTTCTTTAATACTCAGATTTGCTTCTAACCAGCAACCAGAAAACCCGCTGTCCCCTATATTTGGATATCTCTTCCTCTCTGATTTGGCTGAGAGCCTTGCAGTAAAGCTTAGAGCAAACTCATTGCTATCAGGCGCTTCCACAATCGATGCAGATTTCTGGAATAAGGCTCTAGAAGTTGATAACCCAAATTCTTCACAACTGCCAAGAGGAAGATGTTGAGGGCCAAATCCGACAACTCCTCCATTATCATACAAATAAAGGCCCATAGTGCTTCTACAACCAGATCCAAAAAGAGAAATGGTTGAAATTGGACCATCTTTTTTTGCAAAGACAGAGGCAGGATCATAAAAAAAGCCTTCTTTTTTCTTGAGACTCTTCGATGAAGAATTTTTACGAGGAAAAAAATCCACAAGATCCCAAAAGGGAGTTTTTTCTTTTGCTACAACTAAGCTCTTGCCAATTCTTTCGGCAAGGGGTGCAAAAGTCTCTCCATCAAGCTCTGCAAGTTGATTAAAAAAGAAAAAGTTCGCAAGGGTAAGTTCAGCATATGAAAGAGTCCCTTCCTGCAACCAAGGGCTAAAAAGTGGCCTTTGCAAATGATCGAGTAGCCTCTCTTGCCATTTTCCCATCTTCAGGGCGATTTGAGAATACTCCTCCTTTCCATTGATTGCCATCAAAGCAAGAAGGGCTCCCACTTCTGCATGCAGCCTTGGATAGGGCAGAGCATCCCACATAAAGCGTTGATTTTTTAAAAGAAGCAGACACCCGGACTCTTCCTGGAGAAGGGCAATTTTGGAGCAACTTATATTACTGAGCTGACAATTACAAGCGAGAAGAGCCCATGCAAGCTCACAAGATTGCCAAAAAGGGTATTTAGAGAGATCTTTGAGCTTTTGCAATGCAACCGGAGAACTCCCCTCTTTAAGCTGCAATACTAGGATTTCACGTAAAACATCATGATATTGACTGAGGCTGAGTTTCTCGGTGGGAAGGTTCAATAGTTGCATAGGCAGCTTCTCCAAAATCATTATATCTTATAACAAATCCAGAACCCTGATTGCTACTCAAACCTCATTTAAAAGTTGTTCTTTAAGTTACAATCAGGGTCCAAGTTATAATCGACTATATGTATCCAAAGTTGCAAAAAAAAACCCTTGGCTTAAACCAAGGGTTTCTTCCATTCAAAGATAAAAAAGAGAGATCTTATTGTCCATCTCTTCGATTTTTGCCTGGTTGCTCAATGAGTCTACGCATTTTTTTGCCAGGAGTAAACTTAACAGCTCTCCTTGCAGGTATCTGAATTGGTACAGATGCGTTTTTTGGATTTCTTCCAATCTTTGGTTTTCTCTCCACAACTTGAAGTACGCCAAAATCACGAAACTCCAGGCGATGTCCTTTTGCTAAACATTCGGTCATCGCATCTAGAAAATTTTGAATCACGCTACGCACGTGATTTGGATGTATTCCCTGATCTTGAGAAATTGTCGAGATCAACTTCTTCTTTGTCATTGTAGCCATGATGATGCCTCCTATGTAAGATGAAAAAGGTCACTTAGCAACTCTAAGCAACCCTCTTTCTAGTTGATTAATAGCCGTATAATAACAACATTAGGATTCGTTTCAAGTGAATTTTTCAAACATGATCAATTTCTGCGATCGATTCTAGGAATAAGATAGACACTTTCGGATCGAAAATGTGCGATCTCTTCTTTTTTTCACTACAGAATAACAACATTTGATCTCACTTAATAAGTGTAAGTTAGTATCAACTTCGCCACTTAAATATCGAGAAAAATCGTATCCGTATTTTCGGAAATGGGAAAATTTTGCAAAATCAAAATTATTTCACTTTAACAACGATCTTTTTTTTCTTGCCAAGGCTGAGCAGCAAAAATCGGTTCCCAACCAGATGGGTTTTTTCAATTTTCATCTTTTCATCGATAACTTTCTCATTATTTAAATAGACTCCGCCTCCAGCCAGAAGACGGCGTCCCTCAGATTTGCTTGGCAAGATTTCTGTTTTCATTAGAAGATCAAGAATAGAGCTTCCGATGACCTCTTCTAGGAGAATCTCTTTTGTAGGTATTTCATGGGCCAAAGATTCAAAAGTGGGAAGGTCGAGAAGAGTCTTGGCACCTGGCTTTGCAGCTTGGGTCACGCTTAGAGCAGATTCTAGACCCTCTTTTCCATGCACGAGAAGAGTAACCTCTTCTGCAAGTCGCCTCTGAGCAGTGTGAGGGATATAATGACGCTCTTGCATTTCCATCTCTATCTCTTTAATCTCTTCCAGCTCTAAAAAGGTCAATAGGGTTAAAAGCTTGATGACATCCTTATCAGGAATTCTATAAAGGTACTGATAAAAATCGTAATGAGAGAGTTTGTCGGCATTTAGCCAGATAGCGCCCCCCTCTGATTTTCCAAATTTTTTTCCGTCACTTCGCGTGAGAAGCGGAAAAGTAAGCCCGTAGACTACCTCTCCACGCATTTTGCGGACTAATTCCGTTCCTGCGGTGATATTGCCCCACTGATCACTCCCTCCCATTTGGAGCATCACGCCATATTTATCATATAAATGTAGAAAATCGTAGGATTGCAAAAGCTGGTAGCTAAACTCGGTAAAACTCATCCCATCTGCAGTTTCCAGCCTGCTTTTAACGGCATCTTTTCCAAGCATCCCTCCCATGCGGAAGTGTTTTCCTACATCTCGGAGAAAATCGATTAAATTAAAATCGGCATACCAGTCATGGTTATTGAGGACCAGCGGCTTTGTTTTGGGGTCGCTAAAATCCAAAATCGATTTGAGAGAACGCTCGATCCCCACAAGATTTTTTTCAATGGCTTCAGAATCTAAAAGATTGCGCTCCGCGCTTCTTCCTGATGGATCCCCAATCATACCGGTGGCACCTCCCACAATGGCAATGGGAGTGTGGCCAAATTTTTGAAACCAAGAGAGAGCCATAATTCCCATGAAATTTCCTAGATGCAAGCTATCAGAGGTAGGATCGAAACCAACATAGACCTTAACAGGCTTGTTAGTAACTTCTTGAATATTTTCGCTTGTGACCGCATCAATAAAACCTCTGCTCTCCAGGGTACAAATAATATTTTTCATTTTTTACCTTAATATTTATAAGAAAGCTAAAGACATGCTATAATATATAAATAAGAGGCCCAAGTAAAGGAGACGATATGTCAGAAGATCCTTCAGATCCAGATCAATATTCGGAAAAGGAACCTAGTCAAAGAGGTGCAACATCTTCCGGATCAAAAAATAAAGAAATTATTGTAGATCCTGAAAAATATGAAAAAAGGAAGGAGCTTTACCTCCGCAATGAGCAAGCTGCCATTGAGGAGTTTTGTAGAAAATACAATATCCCTATAGGTAATTGGGATCAGATGTACGAAAAAGCTAAGGAGCGCTTAAAGCTTGGTCAGACTCGTACTGCTAGTGAAAGGAAAGAACTTAAAGATCGAGAGATCAAAGTCAATCCTGAGAATCTGCAAACCATCGCAGCTGCCAATACAATTATTGAAGAGATAGGAAAAGTTAATCCTCCCAAACGTTTGGAACCGGGACGCATTAAACCAAGCTCTTTGCAAGAACAGGAAACTACCAGATAGATATTTCTATAAAGAATGCCCATCCCCAATGGGGGTGGGTATTATCCTGCCGCCTGCCTCTATGTATAGTCGATTCAATTTTCGTGCCCGTGCCCGGCTAAATTTCTTGCAACACCCTTTTTAGCAAAGTCATAATCGGGCACGCACACGTTTAGATTTTTTATATAAACTCTAAAAAGGGTTGGGAAGGTCTAGAAACTTGCAAGGGACCCCCAAGCTCACCTCTATATAAGAGGCAAGGGCTTTGGGCCCCACTCTTTCCGTAGCGCTATGGCCAAGAGCTAGAAAGTTTATTTTTTCCTCATGGGCCAAACCCCATGCCGGTTCATCATAATTCCCCGTAATAAAGCAGTCGACCCCCGCCGAAACTGCCTCCTTGAGTAGTTTATACCCCCCTCCCGAAACAAGGGCAGCCGATGAGATCTCTTTTTTTCCCCCTAAGGCATGGGCTGCAGGATGGGAGTAATAGGCTTCGAGCTCTGCCATAAAAGTGCTCATCAGGATGGAGGGAAAGCGTCCGACAACTCCTATTAACTGGCCATTATATTGATGAAAAGGAAGAAGATTTTCCCAACCAAGTTCAATAGCCACCCTCCAATTATTCCCAATTTCTCGATGTAAATCGAGAGGAAGGTGGTAGGCTAAAAGAGAAATCCCATGATCTAAGAGAAGCTTTATCTTTTCTTTTAGAGTACCTTTTATAGGGAATTCATCTCCTTTCCAGAAAATTCCATGGTGAACAATCAGCGCATCCACACCCTCTTTTACTGCCAGCTCAAGTGTCATTAAGTTTGCAGAGACAGCTGTTGCTGCTTTTTTTATGACTCTACTTCCCTCTACCTGCACTCCGTTTGGACAACAATCCAAAATATTGGAACAGTTTAAATATTCTTCCAAAATTAAGGCTAAATCATAAAGGGGGATGAATTGATCTCTTGCCATTTTAGTTTTTTCCTTGTCTTGTGAAAAAAAATCCTCTATATCCAAAATAAATCATCTATTTTAAGATCGATATCTTAGGTAAGTTTGGAAGAATATGAAACTCGACATGACAAAACAAGAGGAAATTAAACGCTCTTTAGGAGAAAAAGCTGCCACTTTTGTTGAAAGTGGTATGCTTGTTGGACTTGGATCGGGAACGACTGCTACGCATTTTATTGACAGCCTTATTAAGAGATATCAAGAGGGTTTGAAAATCACTGCTGTCTCCTCTTCTATTTCGTCATTGGAGCGGGCAAGATCTGGTAAGATCCCAGTTGTCGATATGAAAGAGGTGAGTGAAATCGACCTCACAGTGGATGGGGCTGATGAGGTTGATAGTAAAAATCGGATGATCAAAGGGGGGGGGGGAGCTTTAACTAGAGAAAAAATTATCGCCTCCTCGAGTAAAAAAATGATTGTGATTATTGATGAATCGAAACTTGTGAAGGTTTTAGGTTGTTTTGGGTTACCCTTAGAGATTCTTCCCTTTGGCTATTTGGCAACAATTCAAAAAATCCAAAAGCTGGGTTACACAGGAAACCTAAGAAAGAAAGAAAATGCCCCTTATATAACGGATAATGGAAATTACATTTTCGATATCCATGTTCCCGACGCATTTCCTCATCCTGAAAAGGATCATCAACAAATTATTAATATTCCGGGTGTCATTGAAACGGGTTTTTTCTTTAATCTCCCCTCAGCCATTCTAGTCGGCTACTTGAATGGAAAAATTGCTTTTAGATAAAAAAGGATATATGGACGAAAATCAAGAAATCATCTCCCTGAAATTTGAAAAAGTGATGCAGGCGCGCTCTTATACTGTCATTGTCTTAGCCGCTGATGAGAAAAAATTTGCTATCTACACCGAACCCGGCTGCGGGAAGTCTCTGCAGATTTATCTGACCGGGACAACAAAGGCCCGTCCCTATACTCACGACCTTATGCAAATGATTTTTAGAGGATTTGATATCCGGATCAAGCAGGTCGTGATCAATGATCTTCAAGATACAATCTATTTTGCCCGTCTTTTTTTAGAACAACAGATTGGAGATGTTCTGCATATTGTTGAGATCGATGCCCGCCCAAGCGATTGTATCAATCTGGCGCTCCTCAGCCACGCTCCCCTTTATTGCACAAAAAAAGTTCTGGAACGAGTCGTCCCGATCGAAGAGTAATAATTTAAATTAAATTTCTATTGAACCTTTTTCCAACATATGTGTATTTTGGTGTCTCCTTCCAAGGTAAAGACTTTCGAGAGATGGAGAATGCAATTAGATCAACAATTTAGTTCTAAACACTCTAAGACTTCCCCTGTAAAAATGAGGAAGAAAGCCCTTCATGCGAAGGGGTCGTTCATTGTTATTAACGATAAAGGACTCCACACACGACCTTCGACGGAGCTTGTCAAATGTGCAACCTCTTTTCGATCCCAAGTCAACTTGATCTACCAGGATTTTGTCGTCAATGCCAAGTCCCTCCTAGGTATTTTAACCCTTGCGGCCGCGCGTGGTTCTCGTATTGATATTGAAGCCGCTGGCGAGGATGCTGAGGTTGCTGTTGCAACGATACTCGAGCTTGCCAGAAATAAATTTTACATCCATTATTAGCCTCTCAGTAACCATTAGCAGTTTGTGAATACACTCTAAAAAGGCCCTTTAAATGAACCATGCTCAAGCGACTGAAGAAATTTCCCTCCGTTCCCATGTTGATCCGGAAAATACCTGGAACGTTGCAGCTCTCTTTCCCTCTTCAAAGGAGTGGGAGTCCAGTTTCAATCAGCTCTCTGAAAATAAAGAGCCCCCTTTTTGGCCAACCATTGCAAAATTTAAAGGAAGACTAAAAGAGGGTCCTGAAAAGGTAAAAGAGCTCCTTTCTCTGATTTTTCAAATCGCAAGGGATGTTGATAAGCTTTATACCTATGCCCATTTGCGCCATGATGAAGAGGTAACAGTTACAGAAAATAAAGAGGCTTATGAAAAAATATCCTCTTTAGCTCACGCTTTCTCGCAAGAATGTGCCTGGTTTGAACCTGAACTCTTAGCGCTCCCTCAAACTCTGATTGATAGTTATCTTCAATCTTCAATCCTATTACCATTTCGTTTCCATCTGGAAAAGATCATCCACCTCAAATCTCACACTCTTTCCAACGACGAGGAAGAACTCCTTGCAAAAGCCGGGAAACTCCTCTCTTCATCAGCTAAAGCCTTCTCCTCGTTAAATAATGCTGACCTAAAGTTTGGGTCTATTCTCGATGAAACTGGAAAGGAGCACCCTCTTTCCCATGGCTTATATCAACTCTACCTGAGAAAGCCCGATCGGACTCTTAGAGAAAATGCCTTTAAACAGATGCAAAATACCTTTGCCGGCTTTGAAAATACTCTTTGCGAGCTCATTCACGGGCAGGTTGAAGCGCATCTATTTGGGGCTAAAGCCCGCAAATATAAATCCTGCCTCGAGGCAGCTCTTTTCCCTAAAAATATTCCAACAACTGTCTACCACTCTCTCATTGCTGCTGTAAGAAAAGGACTCCCGACACTGCACCGCTATATCAATCTCCGCAAAAAAGTCCTTAAACTCGATAAGCTGCATCTCTATGATATGTACATTCCTCTTGTGCCAGATGTGGAGATGAAAATTGATTACGTTAAAGCTCAAGAGCTTGTAATCGAGTCTGTAGCACCTCTTGGTAAAGAGTATCAGAATCTTTTAAAGAAAGGTCTCGTAAGCGAGCGATGGGTTGATAGATTTGAAAATAAAAATAAACGTTCCGGGGCTTACTCCAGCGGATGTTATGATAGCTATCCTTATATACTGATGAACTATAGGGGGATTTTGCGGGATGTTTTTACTCTTGCGCATGAGGCAGGGCACAGCATGCACTCTCTTTTAGCGAATCAAACACAACCCTACCAATCTTCTCACTACCCTATTTTCGTTGCTGAAGTTGCCTCGACATTTAATGAAGAGCTGCTTATGGATCTTATTCTTAAAGAGGCAACGAGAGCCGAAGAAAAAGCTTTTTTAATCAATGAGAAGCTCGAAGACATTAGAGCGACCTTCTTTAGACAAACGATGTTTGCCGAATTTGAATTACAGCTTCACACCTTTGCAGAAGAGGGGGTCCCCTTCACTCCAAAACTCCTTAAAGAGGTCTATTACAAACTCAATAAAGAATATTTTGGTGAAGGGGCTGAAGTGGATAATGAAATTATGGTTGAATGGGCTCGCATCCCCCATTTCTACTATAATTTTTATGTTTATCAATATGCAACGGGACTTGCAGCCTCCCTGTCCTTAGCTGAAAATGTTTTAAAAGGAAAAGAGGGGGCACAAAATGCTTTTCTCAACTTCCTTAAGGCTGGTGGGAGCCGCTATCCTATAGACCTCCTAAAAATGGCTGGAATCGATATGACCACTACGGCTCCTGTTGAGGCTGCAATCCGCTCTTTTGAGCAGCTGGTCATTGAACTAGAAGGACTTCTTCGATAATCCTGTATTAGCACTTAAAATTGCGAAGTGCTAATTTTTTCCTTGTATAAATAGTCTCTTTTTGGTATCTTCACTCTTCTTTAGACAAAACTTTCCTTATCCGAAGGAGTAGAAATTATGATAGAACAAGATGTAAAAACAAAACTTAAGCCTATTGGAAATCGCATCCTTGCGAAGCGTCTCGACCCTGAAGAGAAAATCAAAGGGGGAATTATTCTTCCCGATACTGCGAAGAAAAAACAAGAGACAGCACAAGTCATTGCTGTTGGTACAGGTAAAAAAGACAAAAAGGGAGCCCTTATTCCTTTTTCTGTAAAACCTGGTGATAAGATTTTGATGGATAAATATTCAGGTCAGGAAGTGACAATTGACGGAGATGAGTTTGTGATTCTCCGAGCGGACGATATCATCGCGATTGTTGAATAATTTTAGGAGAAAAGACTTATGGCAGCTAAAGATATTAAATATCAAGAAGAAGCAAGACAAAAAATCCTTAAGGGAGTCCAAACGCTCGCTCAAGCAGTTAAAGTGACACTTGGCCCAAAAGGGCGCAATGTTATTCTCGACAAATCCTTTGGCTCTCCGCACATCACCAAAGATGGTGTCACTGTTGCCAAAGAGATTGAGCTTGAAGATAAGCATGAGAATATGGGCGCACAGATGGTTAAAGAGGTTGCCAGCAAGACTGGGGACAAAGCTGGAGATGGCACAACAACAGCGACGGTACTAGCAGAGGCAATCTACAAAGAGGGTCTTCGCAACGTCACTGCGGGAGCAAATCCTATGGACCTTAAGCGCGGAATTGAAAAAGGCGTTCAAGCGGTCATTAAAGAGCTCCGCGCCATCGCTAAACCTATCCAGAACCAAAAAGAAATTGCCCAGGTTGCTACAATTTCGGCTAACAATGATGAAGAAATTGGTTCGATCATTGCTGATGCAATGGAGAAAGTAGGTAAAAACGGCACAATCACTGTTGAAGAAGCCAAAGGATTTGAAACGACTCTTGATGTTGTTGAAGGAATGAATTTTGACCGCGGCTACGTCTCGGCTTACTTTATGACAAATCCAGAGACACAAGAAGCTATTTTCGAAGATGTTTATATTCTTCTCTACGAAAAGAAAATCGCTGCGATGAAAGAATTTCTTCCCCTCCTTCAACTGGTTGCCGAAAGTGGAAGACCTCTTTTAATTATAGCAGAAGACGTTGAAGGGGAAGCTCTTGCAACTCTTGTTGTCAATAGGCTCCGAGCAGGTCTTAAGGTATGCGCCGTTAAAGCCCCGGGTTTTGGTGATCGCCGAAAAGCGCTGCTTCAGGATATTGCGATTTTAACAGGTGGAACGCTGATTGCAGAAGAACTTGGCATGAAGCTTGAAAATACCACCCTTGAAATGCTAGGAAAGGTCAAAAAAGTTGTAGTTACAAAAGAAGATACAACACTAGTTGAGGGTGCCGGCGATAAAAAAGCGATTCGGGACCGCTGTGAACAGATCAAACGTCAGATTGAAGATAGTACTTCTGATTACGACAAAGAGAAGCTGCAAGAAAGACTTGCAAAACTCTCCGGTGGTGTTGGCGTTATCCGCGTTGGAGCTGCCACAGAAGTTGAAATGAAAGAGAAAAAAGACCGTGTCATTGATGCCCAGCATGCAACAGCAGCAGCTGTTGAAGAGGGTATCCTTCCTGGTGGTGGAATTGCGCTTGTCCGCGCGATACCAGCTCTTGAAAAGCTCTCTAAATCTATGGAAGGAGATGAGAAAATTGGTGTACAAATTGTCATCAAGGCGCTCTCTTCCCCTCTTCGCCAGATTGCTGAGAATGCAGGCATGGAGGGAGCAATTGTCTTCCAAAAAGTAATGTCGCTTCCTACAAACCAGGGTTACAATGCTTTAACAAACGAGTATGTCGATATGATTTCTGCGGGGATTTTGGACCCAATGAAAGTCACTCGTTTTGCTTTAGAGGCTGCAGCATCAATTTCTGCGATGCTTCTTACAACAGAAGCAATTATTGCTGAGATTCCCGAAGAAAAGCCAGCGGCTCAAATGCCCGGCGGAGGAATGGACTACTAGTCGATTTTAAAAGATTGATAATTTTAGCGAGCATGGTCAGATGGCCATGCTCGTTTTGTATAATGAGGGGTTAAAATGTTTCGATTAATACGTTTACTCATTATTGGAGCTTTTTTTGTAGCTGCCCTAATATGGTTTGGGCGCGTTACAATTGCCGAACATCTTCTTTCTAAAAAACTTAGCATGGATGTAAAAATAGAATCGGTCAAACTCGGCTGGAGGGAGATCACTTTTTGCAACCTGCATCTATCTAATCCCCTGCAAGCCCATGCTCTTGATGCCTTTACAGCTGAATCGATCTCAATTTTTGTCCATCCCTTAGAGTTAATTTCTAAAAGAGTCCACATAGATCAAGTGAAAGTTGTTAACCCGACCTGCTATCTCGAGCTTTATAATTCATCGGGATCTGATAACAATTGGGTGCACATTCTCAATCATATGCCAATAGCAACACAGGGAACCAAACATTTTGTTATTGATAAGTTGCAAGTGACTAACCTCTCTTTTAAAGCGATCCGTCCAAAAGGAAAAGCTCTTTCTTTGCCCCCCCTTCCCTATTTAGAGTTTGAACATTTGGGTGAATCTGGCTCTCTTTCACTCTCCTCTCTTTCTAAGTCGATCTTTGAACTTTTCCTTTCTTCCCTTACTTCCAAAAAGCACTTTGGCGCCCTCTTAGACCATGTTCATCTTCTTCCCAAGGATCTAACTTCCTCGTACGAAAAAAACTACCTCAAAGATGGATTCAATGCAATCAAGCGCAAGACGCAAGAGAGCATCGAAGATTTCATCTCTTCGATCACTGAAGATTAATTCAGCTTGGTTTTTTTTTCCGAATCTCATAATATTACGCTTCTATTCCGGATTAGCTCAGTGGTAGAGCAGTGGACTGTTAATCCATTGGTCGTAGGTTCGAATCCTCCATCCGGAGTTCCCTTTATTTCAGTTCTTTATGTCCCTTCTGAACCTCTCAGCGCTCACTAAACTTGAATTGCAAACGCGTAAAAGATGGAAAATTATTTTCCTTCTCTTCAACACTACTGCTGTTTTTTTATCCTTGCATCTCTGGCAACTATAATCTTTTCAGAAGAAATATTTGACTCTTCTTGGTTTTTTACTTTTGTCATCCACAGTTTTCTATTATCTGAATTGGAAACTGCGTAAAATTAACCAAAAACTCCAACTTAATGCACATTATCCAGAAGAATACACCCTGCAGGCCCTCATTCTTTCAAATGGGTCTACCCGCAATGAACTTGATGCTCACTATTCATTCCTTATTCAACAATGGCCTCAATTTGAAAGGCATACCACCCGCCTCTATAAAGAGCAACTCTCCTCCCAAAAATTTTCATAAAGCAACTTACCCAAACTTACTCATTCAAATTTTCTCGAAAAAATATCTACTTCCCTCTATTCTTCGACAATTAAGTTCTCTAATCATTGGATGTAATATGTATTCCATTAGACTAATCACAGCCACATTGTTCGTAGCCTTGATGATGCTTATAAGCTCCCCTGCAAATGCAGAATTGAAGTATCAACAAGACTTGACGTTTACTACTTGGGAATCACAGGAGAAAGTGGAGGAACAAGTTAGGGAATTCTGCAACGCCGCGGCTGGAGATCCAGATATTAAGATAATTGGCGTCAAGTTTGAGCAAAAAAAATACAAGAAAACGATTACCTATAATGCAATCATGACATGTTATGTTTCTAAAATTGATCAAGATTTTATACGAATCAGCGGCAAAGTATTTCAACAAAAAAATGGTCTTGCCGACAATGCCAGCGCTACCACTCCACCCAACTAGCTAGCCTCAAAGCACTGTTTAGCCGATGGTTTAAATTACTTATATGGTACCTGTTCTTTTATTCGTTGGTACCTTGTTCATTTCTGAGATTGCTCTTCCTCTATTTCTGCCAACCAAGAGCGCCCAAGTCAGTCGATCCGAGGATACCTTGTCCTCAACATCACTTTAGAAAAGTAGCTGCGTCATTTTTGTCGGCGCCGCCACTGGCAAGATGCTGTGAGGCCGGCTGGGCGGCTGGCCGGCTCGCCGGCGGACCGGGCACCAAAAAAAGCCTAACAGAGCCACGAAGCGATAAATAGATGGTAAAATAATGTTTAAAATGTATCTTTGGAAATATGCACAACTTCAAAGACGAAATTTCAGAATTCAAAAAACCTGAGCTATTAGCTTCAATTGTGAAGCGCTTAGGAAATCCTGAATCCACCTCATTGCTTCATTCTCCCTGTAATGTTTTCCAGATCCCTCAAGTCGATGGAGCGATCGGCTATCATCTGATTGGAAATTGTGCCGTAGTTATTGGAGATCCAATTTGTTTACCACAAGATATTGCAGAACTTACAAAAGCCTTTCATCTTTATTGCCAAGAATGCAATTTGACAACCATCTATCTTTTGGCTTGTCATGATTTTGCCCATTGGGCAATTAACAATGGTTGCCGTACATTAATAGAAATAGGTTCAGAATTAAGTATCAATCCAACCAATTATCGAAAAGCACACAAATTGCGATGGAGTATCAATCAATCTATCAAACATGGAGTTCATGTCAAAGAAAACATAGATTTTGACCCCTCATTAGAAAATCAATTGAAAAAAACCATCCATACTTGGTCGAAACAAAGGCGTGGACCACAAATGCATTTAGGCAACATCAATTTTTTTAATAGTGATGACGAAAAAAGAATCTTTTATGCACAGCAAAAAGATAAAATTATCGGCCTTTTAATACTTACCCCGGTTGATCGCTATCAAGGATGGGTTATGAGCTCTTGTTTAGCTATTTTAGATGCTCCGTCAGGAACGACAGAACATCTAATATGTTCTACCTGCGATACTTTAGCGAATGAAAATTGCCAATTTTTTTGCCTAGGAATCGTTTCTGGAACTCAGTCAGGTGAGGCTGTTGGCTTAAGCCCTTTTGGCAGAACCTTGGCCGACTTTATTTTTAAGGCCACAAGATGGTTGTTTAAACTCGATGCAAAGGCGATTTATCTAAACAAATATCATCCTTATTTACGTTCTACTTTTTTATTGTGCAGAGGTAAGTTAAAAATTACTGAATTGCTTGCGATTAAACATGTATTAAATGTGAAACTATGATAGCAACCTCCTTCAAAATGTTGGTCGGCAATAGAGCTGCTTTTATTGGAATGATCTTTGGCATTTTTCTTGCCATCTTATTGATTTCACAACAATCAGCAATCTATTTAGGTCTGATATCTCGCTCCTATCGTATCGTCACAAATATTTCATTACCTGATATTTGGGTTATTGATCCAGCGACAAAAGGAGAGGATCTCATCCGTTCCATGCCAAGAGATTATCTTCAATACATCAGAAGCACCCCTAACATCGAATGGGCAGTTCCTGTGAATTATCTACTCCTGCCGCTCAAAACGACTTCTGGCAAATATAATGTTGCAGAAGTGTACGGGATCGATGACCAAACTTTGATAGGAATACCTAAATTATTAAAAGGCAATATTGAGGATTTATATCGCAAGGGAGCAGTTATTATTGACTCTAATTCTGCTGAAAATCTCTTGGCTACAATTTCGGCCGATGGAAAAAAGATTCCTTTGAAAATTGGAGATGAATTAGAAATCAATGACTCACGCGCAGTTATTGTTGGAATCGGTAAAATCACCCCTGGATTTTTTCCTCAACCCATTATTTTTGCTACATCCAGCCAAGTTCAACAATTTAGTGGATCAAGCCGCATACAATATATTGCAGCGAAAGCGCGAAAAAATGCTGATATAAACCAAATTCTCAAACACATAAATTCCAATAAAAATGTCTTGGGACTAACAAAAGAACAGCTGGAATCCAGAATTGCTAACCACTTTTTAAGGACGGGAATTTTTATTAATTATGGAATTTCGGTGCTCTTAGGAATGATCATCGGATTTTCAATTGCGGGACAAATTTTCTATATTATGACTATCCAAAATCTCGGTTATTACGCCCTGATCAAAGCTCTAGGCGGCACAAAAAAAATGATTCTTAAGATGATTTTATTTCAAGCTCTTCTAGTGGGAATCATTGGTTATATTTTAGGAACAGCAGTGACTTTGCTTTGGGGATTTGCCATCAAAAACACGACGTTGACATTTGAGTTTCCAGGAACGCTGCTTCTCTTTACAGGATCCCTCGCTGTTATTATATGCGCGTTTATTGCCTTTTTAAGCATAAAAAAAGTTTTTAAAATAGATCCTCATACATTAATGACAGGCCTATGATATCAATTCAATGTAAAGACGTTAGAAAATGTTTTATCAATGGCAAAAACAAAACTGAGGCTTTGAGAAGCGTTAACTTAGAAATTCTTGATAAAAAATTAACTCTTTTAGTGGGTCCATCAGGTTCTGGAAAAACTACCCTATTGTCGATTATAGAAACGATACTTACTCCTGATGAAGGCGATCTTTTTCTTTTAGGACAACATGTAAACAAAATGAATGAATTAGAGAAAGCTTACTTTCGCAATAAAAATATAGGCGTTGTTTTTCAAGCTCTGCATCTAATTCCTACATTGACTGTGTTAGAAAATGTGATCTTACCTTTGATAATCAAAGGAGAAGAAGAAAATAATGCAAAAAAGAAAGGCGCATCCCTTCTTGAACAATTATATATAAAAGAAAAGATGAACTTACCCCACACGCAGTTATCCATAGGCGAACAACAAAGAGCTGCTATTGCACGTGCGTTGATTAATGACCCAAAAATCATTCTCTGCGATGAGCCCACAAGTGCTTTGGATCAAGAAAATGGACATGCAATCATGGCTATTTTGCGTGATCTTGCTTCATCTGACAATCGAACAGTTTTCGTAATCACTCACGATCATCGAATTTTTCCTTTTGCTGATCATATTATAAATATTAACGATGGTATAGTCGAGAAAAAAAATGAATAGAAAATACGTATATTTTATCTGGGCGTTCGCTTTTTTGAGTTTATTTCTTATTTTATTTTTTTTTATTGGAAACAAACCTCAACAACTACAAGCAACCGAAGATGTGCAAGTAGAAAACCCTCCCTTTCTTACTTATATTACTGCATCAGGCATTGTGGAACCAGCATCTGGTAATATTATTATCAGTCCCCCTTTTAATCGTATTATTGAAAAAATCAATGTCTCAGTAAATGATCAAGTAAAGAAGGGAACTATCCTTTTTCAACTATATAATCAAGATCTGAGAACCAATCTAAAAATCAAACAGAAAAAATATGAAGAAAGTTTATCAAATTTTCATAAACTGAAAGCATTCCCTCGAGAAGAAGATCTTATCATTGCGCAAGAAACTCTAAATAAAGCTCAAGCAATATTTGATGAATCAACAACAGAATATTGTATGGATAGTTGCCGAGCAAGAACCAAAGAAGAACATTGTATACGTTTATATAAGTATCGGCAAGCTGAAGCCGACTTTCAAATAGCGCAAGCTCAATTTAAAAAAGTTAAATCTGGCACATGGCAACCCGAGTTAAAAATTGCGCAAGATGCAGTCGAGCAAGCCAAAGCAGATGTTGAAGCCATGGAAGCAGAAATTGAGCAGACTAATATTAAATCTCCCATCGATGGAACTGTTTTACAGATCAAAATCCGCGAAGGCGAAACTTCTGATCAAAGTAAAACAGCCATCATTTTAGGAAATGTTAGTGAACTTAACTTAAGAGTAGGCATTGATCAATTCAATGAACTGAGATTTCATCCAAATTGTCCCGCAGTGGCTTTTAAACAAGGAGATATCACGATGGAATTTCCACTCAAATTTATCCATATTGAGCCATTTATGGTTTCTAAGAAATATTTAACAAATGAACTCCAGGAGAAAGTGGATACTCAAATTTTTGAAATTCTTTACCGCATAGAAAAAAACGATTCTCACTTATTCATTGGAGAACAGATGGATGTTTATATTTATGAAAATAAAGATAATTCAAAGTGCGCTTGCCTGACCTCCCAGGCGGCTTTTGATCCAGAAACGAATAACTCTGAAAATTAAGTCCGATGATTTTTCTAATTGTTTGACACAATACTAAACATTGAGTAAAAAATAATTTTATTCAAAGGAGATACAAGTGGCTCATATCGCGGTAGGCAAAGAAAATAACGCAGAGATCAAGATCTATTTCAAAGATTGGGGAAGTGGGCAACCCATCGTTTTTAGTCATGGTTGGCCTCTTACCGCAGATGCTTGGGAAGATCAAATGCTATTTTTGGCTTCTAAGGGATATCGATGTATCGCTCATGATCGACGTGGGCACGGAAGATCAAGTCAACCCTGGAATGGCAATGATATGAATACCTACGCCGATGATCTCGCCCAGCTGATAAAAACTCTTAAACTCAAGGATGTCATTCATGTTGGCCATTCGACGGGAGGTGGCGAGGTCGTCCGGTATATTTCTCGACATGGATCTGAGAATGTCGCAAAGGCTGTCTTGATTGGAGCCATCCCTCCACTCATGCTCAAGACATCAAACAATCCGGGTGGCTTACCAATAGAGGTTTTTGATCAGATCCGCAATGGTGTACTTGCTGACCGATCTCAATTCTTCAAAGAGCTGAGCCTCCCTTTCTATGGATTCAATCGGCCAGGATCTAAAATTTCCCAAGGCCTTATCGATTCCTTTTGGCTACAAGGGATGCATGGAGGTCTTGTCGGGATTTTTAACTGTATCAAAGAATTTTCTGAAACCGACTTTACCCAAGAGTTAAAGAAGATAGATGTCCCCACATTATTTCTGCATGGCGATGAGGATCAGATTGTACCGATCGACAATACGTCAAAGCTCGCCGTTAAGCTCGTCAAACATGGGGAGCTGAAAGTGCATAAGGGCGCTCCCCATGGGATGTGTTCAACACATAAAAACGCGATCAACAATGACTTGTTGGAATTTATTAAGCTTCAAAAGCATGCTAAATTAACAGCTTAACAAATAGAGGACTATGTCGAAAAAAACATATGCAATTATGGGCGCTTCGGGTCAAATCGGACATATCGTTGCCCACCAACTTTTGAAAAAAGGGCATCAGGTTAAAGCCATTGGAAGAGATCCGAAAAAACTCGAAGACCTCAAGTCAAAGGGTGCTGAAGTTATCACCATGCGAAAGTTTGATGATGAGGAAACACTAACAAGAGGATTTATTGGGGTCGACGGGGTTTTTGCCCTTATTCCCCCGGGCCACGGTGAAGAAAACTTTCCTGCATTTCAAGACCGTGTGGGTGAAGCGATCAAAATCGCCGTGCAAAAAAATTCCCCCTCACACTTGGTCTTTATCAGCAGCATTGGAGGGGAACTATCAGAGGGAACGGGCCCCATTAAGGGTTTACATCGTCAAGAGGAGAGACTTAAAACTTTAAAAAATCTCAATGTCATTAATCTCCGTCCGGCCTTTTTTATGGAAAATTTATTGCATACAATCCCAGGAATTAAACAGACAGGACGTTTTCAAACCCCTCTCTTGCCTGAGCTTCCTCTCCCGATGGTGTCGACTGACGATATTGGATTAAAAGCTGCTGAATTTTTAGACCAATTGAATTTTAAGGGACAAACAGTATTTGATTTTGCCGGACCTCGCGATAAACCGCTGATGGTAAAGGAAATTGTAAAAATTCTGGGAAATGCTATCGGCAAACCCAATCTTGAATTTGTACATCAGTCCTATGAGGAGGCAAAAAAGGATATGCTTGCCGCCGGAATGAAGCTCTCTCTCGTAGAATTATACATTGAGATGTATAAAGCTTTTAATGCCAACAAGGTTAATTTCACACAACAAATTACTCCCGAACACCGCGGCAAAACCACAGTCGAGCACTTTGCCGAAAAATTTGTTCGAGAGTACAAACAAATAAAAGAAAAAATCCACAGTTCGTAGGATAAGCAGCAATCAAAAAAGGGTGTAAAAATCACTCTCATCCGTGGATAAGAGGCCATGCGCTGGGTGGTCTCCTTGTTGTTTTTCTTTTGCCTCGATAAACAAAGTGTCGCATTCCTTTTCACAAATCGAACGAGAAAAAGCAATCGTGCTTAGCTGAGACCGTGCATGTATTTCCTCTGCGGGAATATCTATGCCAAACTTCCATAATCTATTAATGGTCTTCAAAGATGAGCCGTAACAGATGTGGGCAACATCAATATCATGTGTGATTTTAGCCCAATAGATTGCACTTTGAGACAAAGAATCGGGTTCAGCGGTTGAAAAAAGAGTCAATCTTCCCCTCTCCTTGTGAAAGCCCGAACTGATTAATGCATGTATAGCCAATGCTTCAGCGTGAAATAAAGGAGAAATATGCGCGCAATCCGTTGCCAGACAAAGAGGCTCCCCCTTTGCATTTACAAGCATTGCAGCAAAAGGCCAAATGGGATTTGTTTTTTGAGCATAACTTATTGTCTTTTGCATAGATGCTTCAATGTTTTCACTTCTCATGAGTTATCCTTTAGGATTTTTTCGACCATAACACCAGCAGTCAGTCACATGATCATTTACCATGCCGACTGCTTGCATAAAAGAGTAAATAATTGTAGAGCCTACAAAATTCATTCCTCGTTTTTTCAAATCCTTTGACAACGCATCACTTTCAGGAGTAGTTGTAGGGGTATCTTTAAGAGATTTCCTATGATTTACAATGGGTTTGCCATGCACAAAAGGCCAAAGGTAGCGATCAAAAGAGCCAAACTCTTGCACTATTTTTAAAAAAATCAGGGCATTTTGACGCGCACTAAAGATTTTTAATCGGTTACGGATAATTGCCGGGTTTTTGCAGAGAGCTTCCAAATCTTCGTCTGTAAAGTATGCAACTTTTTTAGGATCAAAATTTTGGAAAGCTTTGCGATAACCCTCTCGTTTTTTTAAAACAGTCTCCCAGCTTAATCCTGCCTGCGCCCCTTCGAGGATGAGCATTTCAAATAGATGCTGGTCATCATGGGATGGAATACCCCATTCACTGTCATGATAGTGCGCATAAAATTCCTTACCAACCTCTCCCCCAAAACAACGTTTTTTTCCATCTGTACCGACTATACTCATACTTTCTCCCTCTCATGATCGATGAGCCATTTTTTGCGAGCAACACCACCAGCATATCCACTTAAAGTTCCATCTGCGTTAATCACGCGGTGGCAAGGAATAATAATTGCTAGTTGATTTGAACCATTTGCTCTTGCAACAGCACGGAATGAAGAGGGTTGTTCAATCGCTCTCGCTATATCAGAATAAGAGCGCGTCTCTCCAAAGGGAATTTTAGCTAACTCTTCCCATACCTTTTTCTGAAAAGGAGATCCAAGAAAAAAAAGGGGTGTTTTAAACTCTTTTAATTTTCCATCAAAGTATTGACTCAGCTCTTTTTCAATAGAATGAATAGGGTTAGTGATGCCAGGAATAATCGCTGCCTTTGTTTTTTGTCTCAAGCGCTCCACCTCACGTTCCAATCCTCGGCGATCCACAAATTCCAAAAGATAAAGTGCCTCTTCACTTGCAATGGCTATCATTGGCCCAAGCGGTGTATCTAGCCAAGAAGCTTGCAGAATATGCGCTGCCTTCAATTTTGTAGGTGCGGCTCCCATAATACGGGAAAATGCATCTCTAAAACCACTATCGGATTCATAGCCTGTAGAAAGCTGTGCATCGATCACAGTATCACCCCCTCTGATTTGTTTCATGGCAATTCCCATCCGCCTCGCCCGCGCATATTCGACAAATGTCATTCCAAATCGTTTTTTGAATTGACGGCGTGCAGTTGAGACATCTACCGATAATTCTCGAAAATCTCTCTCTCTCCATCTCTTCTCAGGATTTTTTTCGACTGCTTCGACAAGGATTTGGATAAGATTTGAGGCTTGATTGGGGTGTGAGAGTGGATGGCATCTTTGACAGGGCCGGAAAGAGGCTAGAAGAGCTTCTTTGGCAGTAACAAAAAATTCACAGTTCTCAAATTTTGGTTTTCTTGCGGAACAGGTAGGACGACAAAATACGCCCGTTGTTTTGACACCAACAAAAAAAACACCCTCATATTCAGTGTTTTTCTCTATCAAAGCCTTGTAAAATTCTTTTTTCTTTTTTAAAGCTATCATACGTTTGCCCAAAACAAATTTTATTCGAAGCTTGGATTTTAGCAATATTGGTAAAATACCATCGCCGAAATTCGGGCAATGATTTTTTAATGAGATCACCTCTGAAATTAATTTTCCAAAATGGTATAAGGAAATGAGAAGGATGGTGAATTTAAGGAATTAATTATGAGCCATATCTTATCATTAGTACGAGAAATTCACCACGAGATGATCGATCTACATCGAGATATCCACATGCATCCTGAAATTGGCTTCGATGTGCATCGCACTGCAGAAATAGTCTCTCGAAAACTCAATGAATATGGCGCTGCAATGCATATAGGACTTATTATCAATGAAAATAGGAATTAATGCCCAAGGGTTAATCAGCGGGGCTCCCTGCGGAATCAATACCTATTTAAGAAATCTCATTCCTGCCCTTAGCAAGCTTGATCATGCTAATGACTTCCTGCTTTTTTCTTCTGACAGAATCCATTTGGAGGGATTAGAAGAGAATGTTACCCAAAAAAGCGGGAGAAAATGGGGCTCATTTTCGCTGATAGGTTTTTCCAGATTATTTAATGAAAATGAGTGCGACGTGGCTTTTATTCCCAAGGAGACCCTTCCTCTCTTTATTAAGAAACCTGTTGTGATTACTGTTTACGATCTTTTTTTTATAAAGATGTACAGGAAATTTAAAAATCAAATTAAACTCTCTGCAAAAATTCACTATGAGCTTGCAAGGCTCACAGCTTTTAAAAAAGCTACCAAATTATGCGCTATCTCTACAAGTTGCAAAGAGGATTTGGTAGAGATCTGCGATATTGACCCGCAGAAGATAGAGGTCACACCCCTTTCTTTTGATCCGCAATACTTCTTTCCAAGAAGTGAAGAAGAGATAGGAACGATAAGAAAAAAATATAGCATCACTCAACCCTATTTTCTCAATATTAGTAGCATTTTTTGGGATCCTAAAAATGTCATGGGCGTTTTGAAAGCTTTTAGATTGATTCAGGAGGCCGGTTTTCCACATGAATTGATCATGGTAGGCAAAATCGGTCCCTCCTACTCAAAAATGCAAGAGTATATAGAGAGGTATAACTTAAAGGTTAAATGTCTCATTTCCATTACAGTTGAAGAGATAGCTATTCTGTTATCTGGAGCGCAAGCACTTGTATATCCTTCTTTCCATGAAGGGTTTGGGTTGCCCATTGTTGAGGCAATGGCCGCAGGCTGTCCTGTCATTACTTCAAATGTCTCTGCTATGCCTGAAACTGCAGGAGGAGCGGCCCTCCTTGTAGACCCCTACCAATGTGAAGATCTATTTGAAGCAATGAAAAAA
>JABDDZ010000011.1:0-12613 GCA_013287335.1 Chlamydiota bacterium
TTCTAGAATTTTAATGTCTAGTTTCTTCATTTGAAGCATGGCTGCCATTACTCGATCTGTTTTTTTAGTATCCTTATCCTGCAACATTTTCCCCAAAGCTGTTGGGACAATTTGCCAAGATAACCCATACTTATCTCTAAGCCACCCACAAGGCCCTTTTTCTCCTCCTTCAGAAAGCTTTTCCCAAAGCTCGTCCACTTCCTCTTGTGTTTCGCAATTCAAAATAAAAGAAATCGACTCATTGAATTTGAATTCGGGACCTCCATTCAAGGCTACAAACATCTGCCCAAAGAGTTGGAATTCTATGCTCATGACTGTTCCTGCTTTCATTCGATGAATTTCATAACCAACTGAACCATATCTAGATATATTTTCAATCTTTGAGTTTTTAAAATTGGAAATATAAAAATTCACAGCCTCTTCAGCATTGCCACTAAACCACAGGCAGGGATTGATTTTTTGCATATTTTTCCTCAAAATTATTTCTTAAAGATCACCATTATATCGGTTCGACACGATAACATATCTTGCCAAGACTTGAAAAGAAGCTATTTGTTGGTATCAGAAGGTCTGAATGTCTCTCGAAAGCTTCGTTTTATTGAATAAAGCCCTCTTTTTTTAGCGATATACAAACTATTTCGTTTTTCCCTTTTCTTTGTTATATTCTCTTGTCACTTGTGACACAGGCAAAAAATGACTCGAATAATCACTGAATTTAAATGCTAGAGAAACACCCCCTTTCAGACCCAACCATTATTAGCTGCTTAAATACCCATTATGGCATTGAAGTCGCTTCCCTTACATTTCTCCTTTTGGGAGCAGATATAAATGCCTCTGTATATAAGGTTCAGACACTTAATCAAAAGTCTTATTTCATAAAGCTAAAACAGGGGCACCATCATGATATCAGCGTTGAAATAGGTGAGCTATTACAGAGCGCTGGGATTCGACACATTATTCCCCCTGTTAAGACAATTCACGGTAGAACAACTCAGCGTATTGATGACTATACTCTCATTGTATACCCATTTGTTGATGGGCAAGATGGATTCAATCGTAATTTAACGGATGATCAATGGACAATACTCGGAAAAGTGTTGAGACAGCTTCACGAAATTGAAGTGCCGCTACCCATCCAACACCGAATTAGGCGAGAGACCTACTCAGCAAAATGGCGCGAGATCGTTCGATCGATCTATGCTCATATTGAAGTCGAGCCGATCGCCGATGAGATAGCTTTAAAATTACAAAAGTTTATGAAGAAGAATATGCTGGCCATTCGCCGGCTAGTAGATCGTGCGGAAAAGCTAGGAGAAAAACTCCAGAACCAATCCCCTAAATTCGTACTGTGTCATTCTGATATTCATGCTGGCAACGTGCTGATAGATGGAAATAATACGATCTACATAGTCGACTGGGATGAACCTATCATGGCGCCAAAAGAGCGAGATCTTATGTTTTTTGGCGGCGGTGTTGGGAACGTTTGGAATAAGCCCCATGAGGAAAAACTTTTTTATAAGGGTTACGGAAAAGTGGAAATTGATTCGACAATCCTGGCCTATTACCGACATGAACGCATCGTAGAAGACATTGCCGTCTATAGTCGAGAGTTACTTTTGACGACAGCTGGAGGTAAGGACAGGCCCGAGATGTACAGACATTTCATAGGCATGTTTGCACCACAAGGCGTGGTAGAGATAGCATTCAAAACTGACAAGGCTTGGCGCTCTAAAGAAGAAAATCTCAGTTATTAAATCAGTCATTTATGGAGGGAGCAATGTCTAGTTGGACAACAGGGACCTGTGAAGCAAATGGGATTGATGTGCGCTATCTACGAACCGGTGGCGACAAACCCCCTGTTGTTCTGCTGCATGGGCTTACGTTGAATGGAGCGTGCTGGACTCCTTTGGCTCGGGCGTTGGAGAAGGATTACGACATTGTCATGCCGGATGCACGGGGCCACGGAAACTCCAGCGCACCGGACCATGGCTATCGCTATAACAACCTCGCCGCTGATGTCGTAAGCCTTATCGACGCGCTCGGACTCGCTACTCCAGTGGTGCTTGGCCATTCTATGGGAGGCATGACAGCGGCTGTGGTCGCCAGTCAGAATCCTAAGCGACTGCGAGGACTTGTCTTGGTTGATCCAACCTTCTTGACGCCGCAACGTCAGCGTGAAGTTCACAAAAGTGATGCCGCAGACCAGCATCGCCGAATTCTCAACCAGCCAAAGGAGGATCTTTTGGCTGAGATGGAGAGCCGACATAGCCGTCGCTCACGCGAGGTCATCGAACTATTCGCAGAGGCAAGATTTCAAACTAGCATTCATGCCTACAAGGTTTTGACGCCGCCGAACCCCGACTACATGCAGCTGATCAATGCTCTTGATGTTCCGAGCCTGCTTATCGTCGGTGATGTTGGATCAATAGTCACTCTTGAAATTGCCGCAGAACTCACCAGACTCAATCAACGTTTGGGGGTCATACAAATCGAGGGAGCAGGTCATGCGGTTCCGTATGATCAGCCCGAGCGTTTTTCGGCCGTCGTCCAAACTTTTTTGCGCTCAGTTTTGAAAATACTTTAGAAGAAATCAGATTAACTCTTGCCTGCCTACTGTTTTTAAAATGCGAGGTAAGCTTTCAAGCATTGCCCCGTTAACGAATCTTTATTGGCAGCCACTTCCTGAGGTGTACCTATTGCAACAATTTCACCACCAGCAATCCCACCGCCTGGACCAAAATCTATAATTGTATCTGCTTCACAAATAGCATCTAAATTATGTTCAATGACGACTACCGTATTCCCTTTGGATACAAGCTTTCTCAAGATGTCAAGCAACTTTTCCACCTCACGTGGGTGTAAGCCCGTTGTGGGCTCATCCAACAAGTACAATGTTGATTCCCTTCCAGACTTGGATAACTCCGTCGCCAATTTGATGCGTTGTGCCTCCCCTCCTGACAATGTCGAAGTAGACTGCCCTAAAGTTAAGTATTCCAATCCAACCTGCTTCATTAAATCCAAGAGTAGAAAAATATTCTGATGCTCACTAAATACTGGGATTGCATCGCTTACTGTCATATCTAAAACGTCCACGATATTATGTCCTTGAAATTTCACCGATAACGGCTCTTCATTGAATCGCCTGCCATTGCAGAGAGGACACTCCATCTCAACATCTTGCATAAAGGCCATGTCAATAGCCACCACACCCGCCCCATTACAGTTCTCACAGCGTTCATCGGATGTATTGAAAGAAAACTTATCCGCACCAGAGCCACGAGCTTTTGCTTCTGGCGTCGACGCAAACAAATCTCGAATCAAGTCAAAAAGTTTTGTGTAGGTTGCTACATTAGAGCGAGATGATTGTGTCTTCCTGATCGTGACCTGATCTACTGTTACCACTCGATTAAAATGACTTAACCCATGGACAGAAGCATGCTTTCCCGGCACTTCACTTGCGCCATTAAAATGCTTTCTTGCCACCTTATCTAAGATACCAAATAAAAAAGTTGATTTTCCTGAGCCGGAGACGCCCGTCATCACAACAAGCTGGTTTACAGGAATACTAACATCGATACCTTTCAGATTGTTTTCGCTAGCATCACGAATAGTAAGTACCTTGCTCTCAGGGGGGCGAGGGCGATTTAGCGAGGCAGTCGCAATCCTCGCCAAATATTTGCCGGTAATGGATGTCGCACAAGCCATAACTTCAGCAGGTGTGCCGGAAACCACAATTTCACCACCTTTGCTACCGCCGCCCGGTCCTACATCTATTATGTGATCAACACTCTTTATGACATCTGGGTCATGCTCAATGACTAAAACAGTATTACCCGCTTCTTGTATCATCCTCAGTGTTTTTAATAATTTTGCAGTATCGTGGGGATGTAGACCTGTTGTTGGCTCATCTAAAACGTACAAAACTCCTGTAAGTCCACTACCCAGCACACAAGCTAATCTAACTCTTTGTGACTCTCCTGCAGATAGCGAGGGAAGTGTGCGGTCCAAAGTGAGGTAGCCTAAACCCACTTCTATTAAATTTGATGTGCGTTCTTTCAATGCACTCGAAAGAGCTGCAAGAACCTGCAATTCACCCTCTAAAACTTGGCTGTCCAATGCATTGATCCAAGTAAGCAGCTCACATAGATTAAGCCCTGCCACATCAATAATAGTTTTCCCACTGATGGTTACTTCTCTCCCAATCTTTCCCAAACGTGCATTATGACACGCAAGGCACGGCTCATGTAGGATATATTTCTTAACAGCACTTGGAAGCTTGTTAGGATTACTCTTATATCGGTTCAATAAATTGGGGATAATACCTTCAAACTTCCCTTCACTCACCTTTTTAGGCTCTTTGATATTCTTGTGTACCTTGACAAAATCCGGAAAAGTAACCCCGTAGAGTAAAAAATTTCTCTGCTCTTTCGAGTAATTTCCTATAGGTAAGCTTGTGTCAAAGGGAAAATTATAATGCTTAGCTGCCGCTTGGATAATGCCCTCGTAATACTCTGCAATCGCTGCATCCCAAAAATTCACTCCACCATTTTTAATGGTTTTTTCGACATTGAGTAAATTTGGTATATCGACACCTATAATTTCACCTACTCCCTTACAAGCCTCACATGCTCCAACTGTTGCGTTGAATGAAAAATGAGCCATTTTCAATTTCTCTAACTGCTGACCACAATTTGGACAATCAAAATAGCTTCTTGTTGTCTTCTTTGAAGAAGAACTCCCCTTCTCCTCATCTATTTCAACAGTTATCAGTTTATTTTTGTCTTGCAAAGGTTGTTTGACGATTTTCCAACAGCCTACACAAGGCTGACGTCCAATAGACGCAAACAAATTCCTTAGAATTGTGAGAATACCTGTTTTTGTACCGACAGTAGAGCGAGGATTAAAATCTGTTACGCGCTGAGAAACACCAATTGCAGGAGATAACCCCATGATATTATCTACCTTAGCCTTTGATATATGATCCGTAGTCATACCAAGTGACTCTAATAGTTGTCTCAGACACTCTTTCTGTAAGATCTCAACTGCAATAGAGGATTTACCAGACCCGGAAGGGCCGGTTAATGCAACTAACTTGCCTTTAGGAATCTCGAAACAAATATTTTTTAAATTATGCTCTCTTGCGCCATGAACAATAATTTTGGCGAGATCACTAGTCACAGGCAGATCACATTTAGAAGAGCAAACAAAATTTTTAAACATAGAGATGCTCCTATTCTTCTTTTAACCATAGAATTTCTAAGGCAAGGTGAGCGATTCCATATCTCAATGCTTTGAGGCGGATCGCTCTCTGGGGAGAATCTATTAAGTTTTCTAGCCGCGCTTCGATTTTCTTGTATTCTTCATATGTCTTTTGGGCTTTTGCTAATCTTTCTTGAAACAGCCGCATCATCTCCTCTCGATCTGTGACGAAAAAGAGTTTAAGAAGAAACTCGTTGCGTGGGGTTTCCGATCCCGTCGGACTCTTAAGCCAAGCCTTAAATTCTGCCCGTCCTGTCTCCGTAATCGAAAAGACCTCTTTCTTTTTCTTTCCCACATAAACGATCTTGGAGAGCACTTTTCCCTCCTCTGCTAAAACCTTCAACATCGGATAGATTGTCGAGTCGGACTCACGCCAGAAATACACTGTCGATCTGCCCATAAGCGACTTGATCTCGTATCCCGTGCTGGGGCCCTCAAGGAGCATCCCTAAAATAGCGTATCTTGTTTTATTGACTAATCTCATGAAAAAATACCCAGTTTCTAGGTATTATGCCATAGCTAGCGATTTTCCAAATATACAAATCAATTCTTGATTAAGGGCTCTAAAGAATTTCACAAAAAGATGCCATTTCAATTATCAAAGAGGGAGCCTCTCAACTGCAAAGCTTAAACACTCCAACTGTAAACACCCATGGTGACTTGAACCCACGCAATATTTTGGTTTCTGATCAAGATGTCTATTTAATTGATTGGGGTGATGGAACTTATACTGATCCATATAAGCTGCTCAGGGAAAAAATAAGTTGATATAAAATGGTGAATTGATTAAAAAAATCTGTTAGATATCAACAGGAGAACCAAATGTTTAAATTATTCAATAAGTATTATTTGCTAGTGGTTTTATCATTAGGTACAATGAATTTTTCTTTAATGGCGGGGGAATGTTGTTATTCATGCGAATCAAATAGGACTTATATCGGAGGATTTGGCGGGGGAATGCATTCAAATTCTGCTAGAGCATCTCAAATGGGCACTGCACTTTTCCCCGACGCTGCAGGTGGTCCTTTGGCTGTAGATGCTCGAGGAAACACTAATGCAACTTGGTCAGGATTCGGCGGCGTACAAATTGGATATGAATGGACGACATGCCTTCAAAATATCGGATGTTCATGCTGGGGCTTATCCCCAGCAGTTGAGCTGGAAGGTTATTGGTATAGCCGTAGCATAAAGGGACACCTCTTTAACACTACAGATACAGACAGATTGCCTGAACACGACTTTTTGGATACCTTTTGTATGAATGCGGGCGTTTATCTAGCCAACGCTGTATTTTCGTTGAATAATTCTCGCTTTAGGGCTTTATCTCCATATGTAGGATTGGGAATTGGTGCGACACGGATATCTCTTAACAATGCTAACTCTTTGCAATTAGCTCCGGCGGAAGTAGGAATTAACCATTTCAATTCGAGACGCAACGACTCATCATGGGCTTTTGCGGCCCAAGTAAAGGCAGGACTTCGGTATAATTTTTGCGGATGCTTCCACGTCTTTGGAGAATATCGCTATTTGTTTGAAGATTTCAGCAATTACATTTTTGGATCGACTGTATATTCTACTCACGTGCCTACCACTCCATGGAATGTTAAAGTGAATAATATGCAGTATAATGCTTTTGTGTTAGGCATTCAGTACGACTTATAACAGAACTTATGAGTCTAAAAGAGGCTTCGATCTCTCGGAGCCTTTTAATTACCGGCATCAAATTTGAATAGTAAATGAGAGGGCTCTGGAAATTTTTCATAACACTTATTCAGATGCTCACCAAACCAAAGATCAAATGGATGTGTAGAAGACCCCCAATTTTTCAATCTTTCAAGGGCGTCGTCTTCTGCCTCATGTACGATCATGACATAATCTCTTCCTGAAAGTTTTTCATGCCAAACTTTAGCGGTTTTGAGTCCATACCGTTTCAACAATTCCTTGTATTCCAGCTTCCGAGGACCGATGATCTCCGCTGAAAATTTTTTGTACGCATCCAACATTCCAGGTTTTAAGAAAGTCGCAAATAATAAAGTTCCCATCAATTTATCCTTATTTTCATTTCACAGCTAAAACAAGAAATACAGGAATATCCATTTTACTTCAAATACCAATCTAAGATTCTTCCTCCCATAGTAAATCGCTCATAGAGTTCTTCAGGGACATATCTAGTGCGCCATCGCACTAGGAGGTGCCGTAAAAGCAAGGCTTGATAAAAAGAAACAGGACAAAAATATAGTCAAAAATTTCATCTCTCGATCTGCTCAGTAAAGATTTGAAAAAGACTATAGTATTTTTTCGGAAGGCTCTCAAGCAAAAAATCAATGTCCTGTAGAGTAAACTGAGTTCGTTAGAACATTCTTAATTCTGATAACCCTCACCCTCTTAGGGTTTGAATAATTTCTATAAGCTGAGTGCACTCCTTTTCTTGTAAATCAAGCGAAATAAGTGCAGAAAGTACGTTGGGAGGAAAGGCGCTCGGATGAATCCACCAATCCTCAAATGCAAATCCATCATGCATCACATTAGCACAAAGCAGATAATAACCTTGAGCTTCAAGGATTTCCCGCTCTTTCTTTCTATATATTTCTCCAAACCTATAAAAATCGTGCTCTATTGTTATAACTTTAAAAATATGGTCGTTAAAGGGCATTTTTTGTAAGACAACATCGTAATATCCATCAATATCTAAAGAAAGATAATCAATTTCTCGAGGGAAATTTTGCAAAATTTTACTGTAGTTAGCCTGTATAGCATCTTCTGTAAGCAGAGGATTTGTTCGAAAAACAGACCAATCCTTTTGAAAGTTATCCGAATTGTCGATGCTTATACCAATCCATTGAAGATGTTTCTCAAAAAAATATGAATTGTTGATATTAATTGGCTCCGCTGCTCCAATTTCAAGATAGTAACCTTTATCTTGCTTACCAAGTAGTTCATAAAGAAGAGTATAAACAAACTTATCCTGAGCCGCTTGAGAATAAAAGGAGATACTATCCATCCAAAAATTATAATACATGGTAGGGTGTTCTGTTTTGAGAAACTCAATTATTTGGTAATCGTGTGTAGAGTTAAAACTTTGGTAATTTTCCAAAACCAGAGCAAGATTATTATAATCTATAGAAATAGCTTTGCTCAGTCTTACATTTTTATAATAATTCTCATCGCGCATGGGGTAATGATTTACCTGAAAAAAATCGCTTGTATGGGTGGGACTAACTTGGAGATCACCACCATTAAAATACAATGGCTCCCCTGAGCCATTGTAATATTGACCACCTTCTTTTAAGACAAGGTGGTGAGGGAACCATATTTGATCAATAAGAACTTCATCCACCTTTACAATGCTTTTTCCTGAAGCATTGCTTGGATGAAAAGGATCGGAACAGCTAGTGAGCTGGGTAAGAATAGGTTCATCTGGAGCTAAATAAACACCCCCTGTCCCAAAATTTCTCCAACATATATATACTCCTGAAGCTGATGGAAAATATTGATTTAAACATTCAAGAATGGTTTTGTTTTTTTTGGGTAAGATAAATTCATCTATATCAATAAATGCAAGCCATTTAGTATTTCCTTCAGATCGCCTAAGACCATCTTTATAAGCCATTATTTGCCAGACGGGAAATAATGGAGTAGATTCATTTTTATCCCATGAAATGACTTCTACCAAATTAGAGTTTATATAAGGCTCTAACACTTCTGACCAATTATCTTGGCTTCGATCATTGTAAAGCAAGAAATGGTCTACTCCAAGCATCCGATGGTATTCAATCCATTCCTTGAGATAATTTGCCTCATCTCTAAACATAGTCACTATGCCCAATTCATATGAGAAGAGCTCTTTAGAAAAAAATAATGAGAATATCAAAAAAGAAAACAAAACCATTTTCTTCATTTTAATTTCTCCTGATAGCTCTTTGCATCAATTTTAATCCAAGAATCGGGACCTCCAATATCTGGCTCGCCTCCTAACCAAATTTCTGGCCTAATGACTATCTTCTCTGGATTTTGATTCAGCCAGGCACCCCACCAACTAAATGTGGAGTTGGCAATGATGTTATGTTTACAGAGTGTTTGGAGGAAAAAATCGGTTGTGTAGTATGGCTCATTTTCAATGAAGAGTACATTTCTTCCGGTCGTTGGAATGACTGTTTTAGCAAAGTTCATATTATCGCTGACCACCACAAAAAGGGGATCGTTTGAAAAGAAGGCCATCGCCTTTTCGTAATACTCCCCATCATACTGCCTAAATCTTTCTGGCTCTTCGGGTTTTTCAGCAAAATAGTAACGTATATGGATGCAGACGCTATTAGGATGATCTAATATCTCTCCATACTTCATCTTTATATATTGCATATCGCTCTCTTTCGGGGCAAAAAGCTGAATCAATCGATCTCTGTAATGAGCGAAATACCTCTCGTTTTGAGAATATCCAGAAATCCTCATCCCATTTGTAAAAGAGATCGGCTCATATCCATAATCAGGTGTTATCCATTCGCAGGAAATCTCATCTTTAGGAGGATAGAGAGCGCATCTAAAAAGCACATGATGATAACTTAGAGAGTGGGGCAGAAGAGGAATATAATCGGGAAAGTAGGGCAGAGCTCCATGGTCCCATGCTAAAGCAGAGGTTGTTGCCACTTGAAACATTTGATTACCAAGACCACCTAAAATCGACCCTATTACATAGAGTTCCTCTTCCGCATGGAGAGCGGAAAAGAGTACCAGAGCAGCATACAAAAAACAAAATATCTTCTTTTTCATTGATTTGTCCTATCCCAGGTGATTAAAACATTGCCGGTATAACTGAATACCGGCTCTGGAAAAATTTTTAGATGGATTCCTTGCATTTGAAATAGCTCAATAAACTCAGTAAGAGAAAGATGGTCAAAGGGATTGGTATCATTATAGAGCATATATCCACGCTTTGCTTTCACAACTACTCGCTTAAAATAATCAAGCTGTGTAAGGCGATCACATTCCGAAAGTGCATAATTGCTAATAAGCAAATCAATACTCTCTACCGGCAGCTCTGCATGCGCATCAAGACACGCGGTATTGGATATAGAGAGTGTCGACATCATCTTTTCGATAAGTAATTCGACTTCTGGCAAATCGTAGATGTAGTATTGATCAAAGGGGAGTAATGTAGACAAGATATAGGCCTGCCCTCCAAAGCCCGCTCCAATTTCTACAGCTGTATAATTCTTTGGCAGATCAAATAGCCTAGAAATATGATCTGCAAACAAGACATATCTCAAAGTAGTTCCAGAAAAGAGACCCCATTCCGGAATCGAATTTCTGACTGGATTTCCATATAAATCTAATTTGCTGAATTGAGGAATTAAAGAAAGGGTCCTTGGTGTAGCATGTGTACGGATATAGGCAGCAAATTCGCCTGATTGTCCACACTCAACCGCACTGAAGTAGGCCTCGATAGATCTAAAATTTTGGAATATGGCCTCATCTAAAACAGCATTTCTGCACACTTCCCTATATGCACTCGAATTGCCTGTAGCACTCTTATGAGTGACAGCTTCCCCCTGGAGCGAGGTTAAAGCCAAAACCAACCATGCTGTAACGATAGCTCTAAGCATCTGACATCTCAGAAATAATAAAATTTTTCATTTGATACCAAACAACTCTATATTTGCTCTAGATTTCTTGTCTAATAATTTTTAAGGTTTTGTAAAAATCGACTGTAAATAATTAGAGATTTCGATCAGATTTTGCGGCTTGCTTTTCGACAATGATTCTAATAATTTCCAAAAAGATGCTATTTTTATAAAAAACAGAGGAGATAGATCATGCCGACGTTTCAATACGCTACCGTTCGCGGCCTCAAGGTGTTCTACCGTGAGGCAGGTTCAAAGAATTCCCCGACGATCGTACTGTTGCACGGTTTTCCAAGCTCATCGCATATGTTTCGTGATCTAATCCCGCAGATCCAGGACACGTTCCACGTCATCGCACCCGATTACATTGGCTTCGGGTACAGCGATGCACCCAACGTAAACGAATTCGAGTACACCTTCGATAATTTGGCCACCTACATCGAAGAGCTATTGTTCGACGTTCTTGGTTTGAAGAAGTTCAATATTTATGTGCAAGACTATGGCGCACCCGTAGGTTATCGCATCGCCTCCAAACATCCAGAGTCAATCGAAGGTATCGTTGTGCAGAATGGAAATGCTTATATAGAAGGGATTGGCTCCGCCTTCGACCCGATGAAGCCCTTTTGGAAGAGTCGCAATCCCGATACAGAAGCTCCGGTACGTGCTTTGCTCTCGAAGGAAACAACTCTCTTGCAATACACACATGGGGTCAAAAATGTCAACCGCATCAGCCCGGATTCCTACACCATGGATCAGTTTTTGCTCGACCGTCCAGGCAATCACGCTATCCAATTAAACTTGCTCCACAATTACCAATCGAACTTCACGCACTATGACAGATGGCATGAATTTTTCAGGAACAAGCAACCGAAATGTCTGATTGTATGGGGAAAGAATGATCCCTTCTTCACAGTCGATGGTGCCAGGGCCTACCTGCGTGACATTCCGAAGGCAGAGTTGCACTTGCTCGATACGGGCCATTTTGCCCTTGAGGATCACTCAGATTTCATCGCGCAGCAGATCATAACCTATTTATAGAGCGTGGGCTGATGGATCGAGCTGGGAGCTCATGATCCGTCAACTGCAGAGCTCCTGATGTGGAGTTTTTTTAAGAAATACTCCGCGAAGGGCAGCCACCCCCACACCTAATGATTCTCGAGCAACGCTTGAAGCTCGAGCGCCATTTCCGGCTAAGTGCTCAATACCCCACTGAATATAAACGTTCGTGGGTATTCCAGCTGAAATTAATCTGTCTGCATATCTCTGACCATCCCTACGCAAATCATCTTTTTCAGCTAAAATAATGACAGCCGAGGGAAGATTAGTCAAATCCTTAGCCATAATTGGAGAAACATATGGACTATTCACATCGTTTGGATCTGCTACATATTGAGTCGCATACCACCGTATAAGATCAAGCCCATCGTTCTGACGCTGAATTGTTCCATTCCCAGTGAGATCGGGAGCTGGATTGATCAGCACTTGCAAATCAATTGTCGGACCTTTCCGATCACGTACTAAGAGACATAATGCAGCTGCCATATTACCACCTGCGCTGTCTCCCACTACAGCTAGACGAGTAGCATCCGCATGAAATTCTTGAGCATGCTCGGCAATCCAAAGTAGAGTATCGTAGCATTGTTCCAGAGGAAGTGGAAACTTTGCCTCGGGTGCATTCAGATATCCAATAGAGACAACATGGCTCGTTACCTTTGCAGGGAAGTAGAAGCATTGGT
>JABDDZ010000011.1:12623-38235 GCA_013287335.1 Chlamydiota bacterium
ACCAATGCTTCTACTTCCCTGCAAAGGTAACGAGCCATGTTGTCATGAGTGTCTAAGTTGCCAGCCACCCATGCTCCTCCATGAATTAAAAGAATAATAGGAAGATTTTCTGATTTTTCTGGTGCATAAATTCGTAAGGAAGTTGTCCGCTCACAGTGTGTTATCGTTATATCATTTACATTTCGGACCTCGGGCCTTTCCGCAAGAATTGCTAAAGCCTTTTCATTAATCAAATCTCGCACCTCATGCGGTTGCATCTCCCAAAATAAGCGAGCTGACGCATCTTCTGTAAGCAAAATCCCACTCACAAGAGTAACAATAAATAGGTATCTAATCATAATTCAGGTCTATTTCTTAGCCGCACACTTGCTGGAGTAGCTCTCAGGGTGAAAAAACCTTTCTGATCAATTTTTTCAGGAGAGAGCGTACGGATAGAAAAATGAGTCAAAATACGATAAGCAAATGTCTGTAGTTCAGCCAATGCGAGATGTTGCCCAGGACACATATGCGGACCGCTTCCAAAAGGCAAGAAAGAGAGGGCAGCAATAGTAGGATCTTCATCTTGGAATCGATAGGGATTAAATTGCTCCGGCTCTGGATAGAGATTGGGATCACGTCCTGCCGCTTGAGTAAGGCATACGATCGAATGGCCCTTGCGCAGCTTTTTTCTCCAAAGAAGATTATGGCTCCTATCCTTTATGGTCATCAAGGTATCCTCGCGCAGCTGCCTGCCCTGAATAAATGCGGGAGGATGAAGGCGGAGAGTTTCGGCTACTGCCTTTAACAAAACTTTTTGCCCATTTTCAGAATCTCTTATTTCTTGTTGAAGGGCACTATTTTCCTCTCTCCCTAATTGCCAAATCAAATAATTCATTGATGAAGCAGTCGTTTCGGTTCCAGCAAAATAAAAGAAAAAGAGGTTAGACTTGATTTGAAAATCATTCCATCCTGCATCCTTCAGGCCTTGTACATAGGGAGAAGGAGATGACAAACATCCTTCGATCACAGCCTTCATCTCTGATAATGCTGCTGCATATTCTTTTTCCTCTTCTACAGTTGCAGACCGATGAGAAACAATTCTTGTCATTCTCTTACTGAATGCATCTAGGGCTTTTACAAGTTTTTGATAACCTTCTCGAGTCGTTTCGTAATTTGTAAAAAGCTTTGAAATGAGTGTTATAGCGTATTCAAAAGAAATTTGGGCGGCATCACAATTTTTCTTTTCATCCTCAGTCAAATCTTTCAAAATGTCATCTGCAATATCACTTAGAGCCGTAGAGTGAGCTGAAATTACAGAAGGTCCTAGAGCTTTAATCATCGGCGCTCGCAACATAGCCGCATGAGGAGTTGCTGCCGAAATGACTAACATATCAACAGCCTTTTCTACGCCGATCTCTTGAATATCGTCAGGATAAAGATCTTTGAGAATTCCTTCGACAAAGAGTCTCTGATTTTCATAATCGTAAAATATTCCTGTTGGCGTTTTTCTTGAATTGGCAAAAATAGCTCGCATTACAATAGGATCGGCTGTGATATAGACTGTGCCTTCCGGGGTTGCGAATTCAGAAACGTAGCTTCCCGGCTTCCAGGAGTGTAACAAAGGCTGGCTCAAATCATTTTGAGTGCCAATATACCACGCAGATTTAATACTTGAAGGACTCACTCTTGAACAGATTTCTTTAGCGAAAGAAATAATCTTTCCACAAAGATTTTTCGCTGACAAAGGCTGAAAATTCACCGTATATGCTTTTAAAGAAGCACCAAGGCTTCCATTTGATGACGCATGTGGGCATTCTCCCTTGGATGAAGAGCTGGATCTTGGGCAATGTTGCTCTGGAGGCACTGCAGACATACAAATCCTCTTTGTTCAGAGCATGCAGTCTAACAGCAAAATCTGATTATTTCAATGTGAAATGCCTTAATTTAGGGATAATCTTTAAGATGGATAGAGATTAAAACGCGTTTATTTCTCATTAGTTTTATTTATTGGTGCTCTCTTTCGAATTCCATAAACCATGGAGGCCCACAGGAATTGCATGAGGCGTCTCTGCTCTTGCAAGTTCTGACAGGTCTTTAGCATCAAGAATCAAGAGAAAAGAGCGATGATTGGCAAAGTCCAAAACGAGGGATAATACGACTCCATCGTCTTCTGCTTGACCATTGGGATTAGGAACAAAAATCGGCTCACCGGGTAAACACCCCTCCTCAGACCAATTTTTACCAGTTTTGGTCACCGCGTCTACTTTGTAGAGAGGACGTATGTCTTTGATGGATGTTGGGAAAGCAGCATCAATTAGATAAGAATAGCGATACTCATGAGCAACCCGATCCGCGGGAACTCGGGGCATTTCAGTAGTTTGATCAAAAAGAACTTCCCGAGATAGAGTTTGATTGGGCATGGAAATTGTAAATCGCTCAAGCTTTGTTTTTTCACTTTCTTTGATGCCGTTTTTATCAACGATGCGCCCAGTAATGACATCGATGATATTCGCATTGGGATGGGTCACTATATCAATGAATATTTTCCCATCCTTATCAAAAGCATTGACATGATGAAAAGCAAAAAATGGATCTCCTTTGATTTTCGACACTTCGCCAGTTTGGCGACTGACAATATAAAAGTTGGTACCGTTTTTAGGCATCCATTTGTAATTGAATATAAAGGGCTTTTTTTTCAGCATCAGATCTAAAGGATTCACAACAAAAGGAAATTCGACTAGGACAACATAGTGCTCTGTGAGAGCAAAACTATGCATATAAGCGGGAAATTCGACGGGGATTTCAGCTATTATTTCCCTTGTAGACTGATGATCGGCCATCTTCCAAATGATATAGGAACTTTTTTCTCCAAATTGGATACAATAGCTAATCGTTTCACCGGCACTTACATCTCGCAGAGAATGGGCCGCCTCCCATTGGCCATGAGGCAGACGATCCTGAAATTGAAAATTCCCTAAAGTATCCAACGTTTTTGCATCAAAAATAACAGGCAGTGGAGACTCTGTAAGTGCCACCATTTTATCTGCATATTCTTGAATCGTGACATCGGCATTCTGAATGTTTTGCATTTCCTTTGGGATAAAACGAGACGTCTGATCTTTAAACACTTTAGGACAAGGATCTTGCGCAAAACCTGAAAAATTCAGACTCTTTTCCTCCATCATAATGTAGTATTGTTCACTGCGCAAAAAACGATTGGTATAGAAGACTTGCTCGGGGGAAAATTCAAATGCATGGAGCATGGCAAGACCGTCAAACCAACCGACACGCTTGTCGCCCACTTGAAATTTTGCAGGACCGTTGCGGAGCAGCGTTCCAGAAACCCAAGAAGGGATTTCTCCCCTAACCGAACAAGGAACTCTCTCCACCTCCTTTTCCAAGTCAAAAAACAAATGGGTATCGTAAAAAGTTTGATAAGGAGATTTGGCAGGTTTTTGCTGTGAACTACACCCATACAATACCAGAACTACAAGGAAAGGAAGTTTTTTTAGCATAGACACCTTTTTCAAAACGCTCTTTCAAATAACAGTTTTACAAAATAAGCCAAGAATTCTCCACCTATAATTTAAAGAAGAACCTGTGCATTCCATAATCTACTATATAAAATGTTCTGCTTTATAAGCTCATCATGAGTGCCTTCAGCTACTATTTGCCCTTTATCCAAAACAATAATTTTTTCCATTTTTCGGAGAGTAGATAATCGATGTGCAATAGCAATAAGTGTTCTGCCTTTAACTAATTCTTCCAATCCTTTTTGAATAAGCAACTCAGATTCTGAATCGAGAGCGGCAGTTGCTTCATCAAAGATGATAATTTTCGATTTACGAATTAAAGCCCTTGCAATGCCAATCCGCGCTTTTTCTCCTCCAGACAACCTTTGTCCTCTTACTCCGACTATAGAATCAAGTCCATCAGGGAGCCTTTTTACATAATCCGCAATTTGTGCCCTTCTTAAAGTTTCCCAAATTTCGTCATCATTTACATCAGCACATCCATAAGCTACATTTTCACGTATAGAACGATGAAAAAGAGGAATAGTTTGCGAAACTTCTGCAATATTTTGTGTTAATGATCTTGGACTAATTTTTTCTAAATTATTTCCGCCTATATAGATTTGACCTGCATCGGGAGTATAAAAACCCCGTAATAATTTTATCAAAGTAGTCTTGCCAGCGCCTGAATACCCAATAATTCCTATTTTTTCATTTTCTTTTATTTCTAAATTTATATTTGCAAGAGCTCCACGGTCCTTTCTATAGCTGAAATTCACATTCTCAAACCGGATCTCCCAAGAAGTTGGCTCGATATCCCCCTCTTTTTTTATAGCAGCTCGCAGGTGAAAGGGGCATTTTAGCTTATTTAAGGCAACTCTTATGCGTTCGCTTATTTCCATTGCGCCTAAAATACCTTTACCAAAATCTCCGATCTGATTTGTCAAAATGAGTGTAAAAGTGAAGATGCTGGCGATGGAGCCCGGTGTCATTTTTACTAACTTTTCGAAATAAACCAGAAAAAAAGCAATGCAAATAGGTAAAGTAATTTGTAAAAGTTTCTGAAAAAAATCGGTTGCATCAATCTTATGTTGAGCTCTGTTGTAACAATTTCTTTCCCTGTCGATGATTTGATCAAATCTCTTAGTCTCAAAATTCTCAGTTCCAAACGCAGGTATTAATTCATGATTTTCGATGATTTCAACTGTTGCTGCACTCACTTCGGCAGAGCTTAACAAAGATTCAGAGACATATTTTATCGATTTTTTGGCAGTGAAATAAGAAATAGGAATAAATAAACATGCCCATCCGATAAATACAAAAATTAATTCTAAAGAACTGTAACCTACTATTAAGATTGAGAAAATGAAAAAATAGGAATTATTGGGTATTCAGGCGCTGGCAAGACTACTTTGATAAAAAGGAAAGCTTTCACTAAAAAAATATCTCGAATTAAAAGAAAGCTCTTGCATGAGATGCTCTACTTCTCCGGCATCACGCCCTACATACACACTATTTGGCAAATTGATGATGTGTTGAAAAATAATTTCCTTAGAAATTTTTCGAACGTCTTGAGTAACACTGGAAATATAAAACTTCCCGAAAGAATTAAAAATAATTGAAATAAGCCAAATGCCAGGAAATAAGATGAGCCAATGTGCACTCCACTTATTTTGTACAAAAACTTTATCGATTAAAACACCCAATAGGCCAGGCAACAATATATATAGGCCCTGTCCAACAACAGAGAGAAATGCCAAGACTGTTAGTTTGGATTTTTTTATTTTATTTAAAATTGACTTTATAAATAAAAATGCAGATTCAGGAAGAAATTTATTCATCGTGCATAGTAGTCAATGGATTACATTCTAACAAATGAAGGTACATAGGAATTCACAAAATCTCCTGCACTAATAGTTTGGGGTAGAGGTACTCTAAACATATTTAGGATTTTTTAAAACCGCGCTTTTAATCCGGGTGGGAGAGGCGACCGAAGTGAGGGACCTTCTCCATACAATGCCTATATCTCGAATCTCGAATTGGTTATCACTTTTTTAGGCAGCTTGTGCCCCATTACCACAACTTTTATATTTATATTTCTCCTGTCCTCTTTTTTGCCAAGCAGATAACTCTTTTTTTACTAAAATGCATTTCGATTAGTTAGAAACCAAGTTGTTTCGTGGGGAAGGCTCCTCGCTTCGCTCCCCCTCTCCAAGCCCCTCTTCCAAACTTCTGAAAATGATACATTACAATAGAAAGGGCAGCAAAAGATGAGATTTCAACCTTACAAGCTATTAACAAAAAAAACTTCACATTGGTTACCACACGAAATATTTTATAAGAAAATTACCAAAGCATATTTTAATATCTCTACATTCAAATTGGCTGAGAAACAGGGAAAGTTTATCCAAATAGTTGAAGTTGAAGGTGCCCACCATTATTATTTAGGGTGCTCCGCAGAAGAACGCAAAAAATATAAAACTTTTTGGTATCGCAAGATCTTCTACTTAGGGTTTTGGCGCTGTCCGGAGGCTGGATCGGCCCATCTTGAGTGAGCTGCCGCGCTTAAAAACGATGAAGAGTGAGTCGACAAGAAAGATCCAAGTTTTGGTCAGCCTACGTCTCAAGCATTGGCAGCGCAAGAGACGATTATACTTTATAAATGGTGGAAAGAATTGGATTGCTTTCAGTAGAAAAAGAAAAAAGGGTGTATTCGAATAAAGCGAAAACAGACAATGTGGCTATATTCTTCACTCTTATTTGATTGGATCTAAAAGGATAGCGTGGGAACTCCCCGCTTTAAATGCTCTTCCAACAATCTGTCCATTATTATTAATATCAAAAATTTGACTTATGCATGACCATGGAGTTGAGGGATCGAATTCAAGTTCAAGATTCTGGTTAATATTGATTTTTTCACCTTTGTCCAAAAGAGTAAGTAATAATGGGTCGTGAAATGGGTTTTTCATTCGACGATGATTAATATCTACCTCATATCCAACAATTTGCCCAACATCATTTATACATATTGGTAAAAATGTATCAAATAGCTCCAAACCCTTTTCTTTAGACCAGATAAAACCATAATGATTCTGATACGATGTTTCCAAGTCTCCTATGGCTACTCCTTGATTGTTAAACCCTCTCATGGTGCAAGAACCTTTGAAAAAGAACACATCTTCATAGTTTCCTGTCTTTAAATCAAATAACCCCAAAAACATCCCGTTTTGTGTGAGCTTACTTCCAAAAATTTTAGAGTCATCATTAATTCTTGCATCTGAGAAGAGAGCGCCTAGAGAAGAAAAACAAACGTAGAGAGAACTTTCATTTTTTTCATTCTGATGAATAAAGAGAATATGATTTAAGTTATTGAAATCTAAAAGAGATTGATATTTATCCGATTGCCACCCCATGTCAGAAAGTCCATTTTTCTTGTCCCATAAGAAAATGGAATTGCCTATATTAGCCCCCTTATCATTACGGAGATAGGAGTTCCCAACGATGATGCCATTATTATTGATAATAGGATTACCCCAACGAGCATTTATTCCAATGTCCCGAAAGCCTGTATGAGGATCCCAGAAAAATATCCTTGGTTCATTTTCATTATTATATGTCCCGCAAATCTGACCTTTATCGTTAATTGATGTAGCATCACTGCTATTACGAACATTTGGAATTTCTAAATCAACGATCTTATACTTGGGAGAAGCAAAGAGAGATAGTGATATGAAACAAAAAATAATAAGAAGAAGTGGGATTGTGAATCTCATTATTACATATATATGTTTTTTAATTTTAATGCGTTAAGTCTATTCAATGTTCTTGTAGATGTCAATATAGATTGACAAATTTCTTACAAAACTACACAGTCCTCTCTCTAGTCAGTGGATTGCAAGTTTCGGCCATTTCTTCCCTTCTATCGAGAATATCAAGACATAAGAAATCGGACACTTTAAGAAAATATATTCGTATAGGTTCTCTCTGGAAAGATAGAGCAACCAGGTTGTAAATTAACCATTGAATTTTTATCCCAAATAATCTAAAATATCGAGAAAGGACATCTTCCGCATGGCATATAAACCTTTAAAAGAAAAAGATTATAGAAAATATTTGAAAGTGGTTGAGTGGGAATTAGAAAAAGGGCATATCGACTACAAACTTAGAGATGAGAATGGACAATTTCTGTGTACGATCAAAATCGCTCATAGTAAGAATGGCGAAAAAGGCGTAGTTGCCGATAGTGTCAAAAAAACAATGCAAGAATTTAAGAATAGAGGTTGGGAATGGCCACCAAAAAAGAAATTAAAAAACACCTAGCTATAGCCCTTGAAGAAATTGGAGAAATTAAACCCAAATTTGCGAAGGACGTTGATGCTTGGGTGTTTAGTCATCCCAAATATCCTGTGCGATATGCCGGAGACTCCCCTGAGGAAGTAATGCAGAATTACCCGTTGTATCTGCAAGATTTCATTGAAGAAAGACTGAATGACAATCTTTCTCCTTTGGTAGAAAAAAGAACGAAAGGTAAAGGTGGAAAAAGAGAAGGTGCTGGAAGGCCAAAAGGATCCAAAAAAGAGGAAAAAGATCGCGTTTATCTTCCAAAAGATATAGCAAAATGGATACAAAATCCGGAATCGATCAAACAAGTGCGTCAGTTAATTGCGAAGAAAAGATAAGATTAATAAGTCAAAATTAGCCAAAAAATACATAAATTTCGGTAACATATGGTGGAACTAAGCAAAAAGACCCGATGGGAATTACGAAAGCTACTCATAAAGGCCTATGCAAAGGAACTAGACCAACATCTTTTTGACTTATCAATGAAATTTGATGATTGGAAGAATAAAAAAATCGACTGCTGGGATTTAAATGACCACATTCATAAATTCCATGACGGCATCTCAAGAGATTTATTTAACACTTATGAGGCTAGGGCTTAATTTAAATTCGCCTCACCAACTCTCTTATAGCGTGCGTCCATTATTTTGATGTTTGGGTTATATTTTCTTTTATCATTTTTAGCGCCTAGATATGCTTCAATCTTGAATTGAAACATTTTTGGGGAGATTTATTTTTAATAATTTCTCTCTCAATCTAATTCCCTGGTAATTTCTTGGATAATATTCGTCAATTCATGATTGGCTTAGCGCAAGAGATCCATTGCACAACTACTTCAGCCAAGATCCATCCCATAAATGAATTACTAGCGATTCTGCACTAATGAAGCTCAAAACCTCTTCACTAGAGATCCACTTATTTTTATATGGCAGTGGATAAAAGTAGCTACAAGGTAATATTAGAACACTCTCCTTATCTGAAGATGCTAAAGCTTCGTGACAGGCTCGACTAACAAGTCCGGGCCCGGAACGCATAGGCAAATTTACACTAGGAGCTTCTTCATTAGTTCTGTAATGATCCAGGCTATATTTCATAATTGAGCTTCCTTTTATAGCCCCCATAATTGCATTGCCAATATACAAAGGGTCTTCATGATTGTTGCTGACATAATTCATTTCAAGACCAGCAAAAAATGTGAGCCCATTTGTAACCAGATCATGAAAAGACTTAAAGCATATAACATCGGTATCACTATAGATCCCACCAAATTGGTACAAGATCTCCAAACGCAAAATATCCGCCTTTTCCGCCCAGGTTTCTGCCTGCATAAATGCCGTTTGTAAGCGAGGATTCGACCAAGAAAAATTTCTTACCTCCCTATCCGTCCAAGTCATTATCTCCCATTCAGGGTGACATCTTTTCCAAGATCCAATTACTAAATTTACTTTTGAGGGTATCGGGGAGCCCAGCCAAATAAAGTGAATAATGGGAGGTATTGAATAGCTCTCAGGAGGCTTTGAATAATCAGGCTTAGGAAAGGCTATTACTTTATTGCAGAAATTTTTAAAATTTTCTTCTGCAATTTTAATATCGGAGTCTTCAAAAAACTCCTGCCCTGTCACTCCTCGTTTCCAAGCCATTGATTCCCAAAAGGAAGAAGAAACAAACCCTTGAAAGCTTAATACTCTCATTAATAACGGTTCCAGAGATTGACTATCCTCTTGAATTGCCTTATTAGCAGCTAAAGGACTCATTATCAAAAAGGCTGCGAGAAAGCTAACAAGAAACATAATTATTCCTTAACAAATCCAATACCAAGCTTGCAGAGAAATTGCCCTTTTAGGGCTGGGTTCTTCAACAATGCTATAGATTTTTTAATTAAAGATCTCCATCTTATTGTCGATTCCCATATAAAGAGAAGCGCATCTTTTGGAGGACGTTTTGATCGATATTGACCTTAAAAAGTTCATAAGTGCTCAAATAATGGTTCAAAAAAAAGGATTAAGAACGCCTTTGCTTAGCTTTGACGCGAAAACGCCACAGGGAAATTCAATTTTATTAAAGGCGGAGAATGTACAACCCAGCGGATCTTTTAAGATTCGAGGTGCTACATACTGTCTTTCTCTTTTATCGGAGGAACAAAAAGCAGCTGGTGTTATCGCCTACTCAACAGGTAATCATGCTCAATCTGTTGCTTTAGCAGCAAAATTGCTAGGTATTAAAGCTACGATTGTAATGTCGCCGGAAGCCCCTCAATTCAAAGTCGATGCTACTCGGGGATTCAACGCAACTGTAGTTATGTCAGAGCCCTCTTCACAAGCGCGCCGAAAATTGGCAGAAGAATTAGCGCAATCCCATGGATACTATCTAGTTCCTCCATATGATCATGTTGACATCATTATAGGACAGGGAACTATTGGCATTGAGATAATGCAGGATGTAAATCCTGCTGCTGTATTTGTGCCTATCGGTGGTGGAGGGCTAATTTCTGGAATTGCCGTAGCTATTAAAAAGTCTAATCCTTTAGTCAAAATTATCGGTGTGGAAGCGGAGCTTGAAAATGATGCGTTCCAATCTTTTAAATCCGGAAAAAGAGAAAGTCTAAAAGGTCCAAGTAATAGCGTTGCTGACGCAATTAAGGTTCAAACTCTAGGCGATGTCACCTACCCTCTTATTTCCCATTATGTGGACGATGTGGTAGAGGTCAGTGAAGCAGAGATCATAGAAGCGACATTAATGCATGCAGAAAAAGCCCATTTAATTGTAGAGCCGTCAGGAGCTCTTGCCCTTGCTGCTGCTTTGGTTTATAAAGATGCGTTAGAGCAGGACAAGCCGATAATTTGCATTGCGAGCGGCGGTAATGTTCTTCTTTCCTCTCTTTGTCATTTTAAAAAACTCTAATAATTCGAATTAACAGAACGAGAAAATCAATCAAAATTATGTTTTGTAAAAACAAGGTTTTATAGTCGATTCAATTTCAAAATATGCATTGGAGCCGCGGGCTTTGGTGCGGTCCAATCCCCCAATTTAAGTGTCATGGCGTACTAGACTGGCATCATTCAGATTATTTTCCTTTAGGAACAACTGGGCACTATTCAGGTCGTTCTTTAAGCGGAGATTTTTCTTGGTCTAATTTTGAGCAAAAGATGTCATTGCTCTACTGTCTAACAACTCAACCGAGTCTTCAAAATCCTGAGCATCCCAGGAAGATACATAATTCTTTGATGCAATTACATTAACCAAAACCTTGCAAAATGGATGAAAATCCTTCCATTTGTTTTTGAGAGATTCAAATGGAATTTTCACAATAAACGGACCATCTGCGTAACTACCAGCAATATATGGTTGAAAAACCACTATGAGAAAATATTGATTGATCACGAAAGTGTGAATATCAGAGAAATTGAGCATTCTCTTGGGGAACGTATGATCTGAAAAATAGGATGCTTGTTGTTGTCTTAAATCTTTTTCACAACAAGCCCTTAAAAATTCCTTCCCTTCATTGTTTGTAAACAAATCATTCAGAGCAAGTTGCTGCCATCCTCCTTTGCTCTTGTAATAAGTTTTTCCCTCATAATGTCCATGACCATGAGGTAGATTTGTATATTCGTTGAACACCCCTAGGAGACTTACAATCTCATCTGAAAAGAATACTGTTTTTAGAGAATAATCGAACTGGAAGGGACCCTCTTCGACTTGCGATCCAAATATCGTATGAATGAATTTTTTTTGAAGTGAATTTAAATTAGGTGTCTGTTGATTTTGACAACCCGTAAAGAAATTTCATGTTTCGACAAATGGTTTGGTTCCATATTCAGGACGAAGAAAAATAGTCCCATTCTTCAGATGGACAATAGTGGCATGAAGGCAACTATTACAAGTATAAACTTCAGAGCATCGACAAGTCGACGCTTATGAAAGCGGTGACAAGTCACACGCACTCCAAAAAAATCTTAAAGTGATGTGGGGGCTTGCCCCCAGGTTTAGCTAGGTTAGATTACTCAAAACAGGCAGCAGCTTCTCTATAACAGTATACCAACTATCCAAGTGGCGACTGGTGACACTACTATTAGGGCTAAGCCAGGTAAGAGGGCTACGCTTCTTGCAACAAACGCAGATCGTCTGTTTTTTCAGAAAAATGTATGCGTGGAAATGCTTCTCCATGTTTGGCATTCAATTCGACAACTGTGGCACGTGGATAGTGTGCAGAAGGATTGACTGGACCTTGAAAATACTTAGTTAACAAAATGGAAATGAGTTCATTATCCTTTGCACCCCGTTGAGCTGCAAACAATCTCAACAAAGCTTCTGCTGCATCAGTCATTTTTGTTGCTTCATTACCGCATTTTTCCCATGAAATTATTGTTGGATGAGTAACATGCAAACTGGTGGCAAGCTTCTCTAAAGTCAAACCCATGAATAGCCTCATGAATCTCACTTCTGATCCAGTAAATGGAGCTGGCTTCATAATCAAAGCAAAAAAAAGCAACTCGCTAATTTTTGCGTAGTCGATATCCAGAACTTCCATGCCATCCACTTCGATCACAGGAACATCCTTCATAATAACTGGTAATCCCAACTCATCAGCTCGATATTCGCTAATGACCCTGACTAGTTTTTTCTTACCCATAATGCCTCAGTTGTTTATCACCGTAATAACTAATATCTTTTTATCTAATGAAAGAGATATCAGTTTGATATGCGCAGATATATCCACTGTTCCTACCTCATCTAATGCTGGTGCACGCCCAGTAACGCGATGCCCATTTCCATCATCTAATTTCTGGTTATGGCTGCAATTTCCAACATCTCACTAACTTGACCAGTGGTCAATTTGTATTCCCTAATCCTATCGATAGCATGTTGCGTATATCGTATAGCGCCAGCACGAGCTAATTTTCTGATCTCAGCCCCTTTATCGGTCATCCAATCCGCGCGGTTTGTCTATGTATATTGTAAACCATTTACAATTTAAATAGGAATTCAAATTTTTTCTTTAAACAATATAATTCATTTGTTTTCTTTAAGTTATGGTAATCAAGAAAAGACACCTCAACAACGAGACATAAGGCGAGCCGTTGCGTCAGCTTCGACGAGCCCTCAGGCCGTGCATCTGGCAAAGGCTTTAGCCAATGGCCAATGCATCGGTAATAATTAGAGAAACGTCCAAACTTCAGAGCATCGACAAGTCGATGCTTATAAAAGCGGTGGCAAGTCACACGCACTCCAAAATAATCTTAAAAGTTGTGTGTTGAAAGGATGGGGATGGCTGGAGAGATTCAGAACTTTCGATTGGGGAAAATTAAAAATTTCAATACACTGATCTTCCACATGCTCATCTAAGTTGCATTAATGAAGCGATTGATTGGGGTCATTTTTTCATTATTTTTAATCCCAGCGCTTATTTTTGGGGAACAATCTTATAACGGCTCAACTTACGATCGTTCAACCCCAGGGCTTTGGCGCGGTTCAATGTGCCTTTTGAAACTGAATCGACTATATCAACCTACGGAAGAAAATCTTCAATCTAGGGAATGGTTTCAGGATAGTAAGTTTGGATTGTTTATCCACTGGGGTCCCTATAGTGTTCTGGAAAAAGACGAATGGGTATTAGAAAAATCTAAACTATCCCTTGAAGACTATGAAAACCTGGCCACGTCTAGGTTTTATCCAACAAAGTTCGATCCTGCTGCCTGGGTGGCCCTGGCAAAAGAGGCCGGTATGAAATATATTACCATCACAAGTAAACATCACGATGGATTTGCGATGTGGGCAACGAAGCAAAATGATTGGAATGTTGTGAATGCTTCCCCCTATGGAGCTGATCTTTTAAAATTACTTGCAGATGAATGTCATCGCCAAGGTATCAAACTCTTCTTTTACTACTCTCAACTAGACTGGCATCATTCAGATTATTTTCCTTTAGGAATAACTGGGCACTATTCAGGTCGTTCCTTGAGTGGGGATTTTAGTAAATACCTTGATTATATGGACGCACAACTTACTGAATTATTAACTGGATATGGGGAGATCGCTGGAATTTGGTTTGATGGCATGTGGGATAAACCTACAGCTGACTGGCGTTTAATGCAGACCTATTCATTAATTCATCAGCTTCAGCCCGCAGCTCTTGTTGGAAGCAATCATCATTTGACACCATTTGATGGAGAAGATATTCAAATGTTTGAAAAAGATCTGCCGGGTCAATGTACGCAAGAATTTAGTAATGAATCTACAACTATTAGCGCGCTGCCTTTAGAAATGTGTGAAACAATCAATAATTCTTGGGGTTATAATAGCAACGATAAAAGCTTTAAAAGCACTAAGGATTTAATTCATTATCTTGTGAAAGCAGCGGGAAATAATGCTAACTTTCTCCTAAACATAGGGCCTTGTCCAGATGGCACTGTGCAATCGGAATTTGTAGAACGTCTGCAGGAACTTGGAGGCTGGCTGAGAAAAAATGGCAAATCCATCTATGAAACACGTGGAGGTCCAATTGGACCTATGTCATGGGGTGTTGTCACACAAAAAAGAAATAAAATTTATCTACATATCCTTAAGTGGGAAAAAGAACCATTATCTATTCCTAATCTAGGAAATATTATACGGGCAAGTATCTGGCCAAGTGGATCGCAAGTCGCTTTGGCACAAGATGGTGATAGTCTCGTATTGCATCTTTCTGAAGATGATGTTGATGAAATTGATACAATTATCGAGCTAGAATTAGCTGAGGATTTATAGTCGATTGAACGGAGCTAATCCGCATTCGTAGGTCTTAGGCCTACGTAATTCTTTTTACAAATTTATATAAATTAATTGATTTGCTAATCTTAATTCCGTATAATGCTCTAAATGATCTCTAGAACAAATAATAATTCTCCTACAATCTATACATTAGAAAGCAATTTATCCAATTGCTCTGTCTCCCAATTTGCTCTAAATCAATTGAACGACTGGAACAATACTGCTTCGCAATGCCCTTTTGATTTTTATCAGGAACAAAATTATACGGAGCTTAATTCTAATGAATTTGAGTTTGAAGAATCTGTTGCGGAACTTTTAAGAAATAGAAATTTGGAAATAAAAAAAGCCGGTCACGGTGTTAATGAAGCTCCTATTTTATATGACGCTTCAACCGATACGCCTATAGCTATATTTAAATCGAATAATGGAGCAAGAACTACAGCTAAGTGGGGGGATGTTATAGCATATAGATTGGATCATGGCTCCTTTGCAAAGGTTCCTTATGCTTTCCGGTTAACTCATCTCCCCGAATCTTTTTCTAAAAGGGAGTGCTTCTTATCAGGATCGTTTGTCAAATGGATTTCGGAACCAACAGAGCTAACTGAAACTGAATTCGCGCATTTAGAAGCTAAAGAACGGCAAGCCATTTACATACTTGATTTCCGTTTAGGCAATAATGACAGACACTTCCAAAACATACTTAGGGATAAAAAAGGAAGACTTATACCCATTGATCATGACATGCTGTTTTTACCTTATATGTATATTCCTGCCTGTAAGGATGAACTTCTGTGTGAGGAATGTCGGGATTATATTTTAAATTTAGATCTCAATAAAGACATTGAAATTTTAAAAGAATATGAAGTTCCAGAAATTGATATTGAGAATTTTGTTATTCGAACCATTTTGCTTAAGCTAGCGGCCGAGGAACCTGATATCACAATAGGTGAGCTAGCACATATTATGCAGTTAACAAGGCTTCTTTCTGCATCTAAAATGGGTAAGTTTGCAGCTTATTTTCTTTCTACAAATTTGTGGGAAACTTTTTCTATGTGGTATTGGGGTCATCCCCTTAATAAAATTTTTGCTGGATGTTCAATCCCTTACAATGAGATAGAGCTTAAAGCCGCTTTTTCAGAGTCTTTCGAAAATTACTATGCCCAAGTCAAGGGAATAATCATAACAACAGAAATGTCTAGAGCAATTATCAAGATGTTGTTTTGCTAACATCTGTGTAGAGGTTCATTGCCTATCGCTACTGGAGGAGAGACAAATTCCAGATACTCCAATGTGCCTTTTGAAATTGAATCGACTACAGAACCGGTGGTTGTTGCTTAATATCAATCATTTAAAATGTGGAGAGATAGGGGTCTTGCCCTAACTTGGCCAGGTTAAATTATTCAAAAGAGACATAAGGCGAGCCGTTGCGCTAGCTTCGGCGAGCCTTCAGGCCGTGCATAGGGATTTACAGTCACTTATTATCCCACACAATCATAACGGTAAGATGATTAAATGTTTAGTGGAATTTTATTTTGGTGCTATTTGGTGATTTGAGGTCATTTTTTGTGGGGAAGTGGGGTAAAAATGGGGAATAGCTTTTCCCTTACAAAACTTCGATTTTAAATTCTCCTTGTAATTATCCCCAATATTAGGGATAATTGAATTCGGAGACAGAATTATGCAAATTAAACCGATTATCTGGATTGCTTCGACTAAAGACGATCTTATCTCTCTACCGGATGAAGTTCAGGATGAGATTGGCTTTGCGCTTTACCAAGCTCAAAAAGGAGCTAAAAGTGATAGCGCAAAGCCATTCAAGGGATTTAAAAGCGCCGCGGTTTTAGAGATTGTAGAAAATAACATAGGCGGGACTTATCGAGCTGTTTATACAGTAAAATTTAAAGAGGTTATAGCTGTATTACATGTCTTTCAAAAGAAATCAAAACAGGGTATAGCAACACCTATACAAGATGTAAATTTAATCAAAAGCCGATTAAATTTAGCAGAGCAAGAGTATCAAGAATGGCTGCTTAAGCAGAGGAAATTATGAAAAAAGAGAATAAAAAGGCATCAGAAGGTGCTAGAGCAGAAACAGCCTCTGGAAGCGTCTATGTAGATCTTGGATATAAAAACTTTGCTGAAATGGAAACAAAAGCCAATCTCGTTATAGAGATAAGCAAAATAATTAAGAAAAAAAAGCTCACACAGGCTGATGCTGCTGAAATGTTTGGGATCTCTCAGCCTAAATTATCCGAACTTTTGAGAGGACGTTTTAGGGGTTATTCCGTCGAACGTTTAATTTATTTTCTTAATGCTCTTGGAAAAGATGTAGATATTATTGTTAAATCTAAACCTCGAAATCGCAAAGCTCGTGTAAATGTTTATCCTTCGCATCACAGAAACGAGGCCAGGGCCTAATTTAAATTCGTATCACCAACTCTCTTATATCGTGCGTCCATTATTTTGATGGTTGAGATTTTTTATATTATCATTGTCTCAAAGAGCCATTTGTGCAACATAACCGTTAGAAGAGTGTCTTGTTTACAATACTCCCAAAGATCCTTAAAGCATCGACAAGTCGATGCTTATGAAAGCGGTGACAAGTCACACGCACTCCAAAAAAATCTTAAAGTGATATGGGGGCTTGCCCCCAGGTTTAGCTAGGTTAGATTATTCAAAACGAAGAGCAGCGCAGTACATGTAGTACGGGCTGCCGTTTGTTTTGAGTAAGATGACCTATCTAAACCTGGGGGCGGGCGGACTCGAACCGCCGGAGACCGAAGTCGAGGGATTTACAGTCGCCTCAATTCAATCTCATTCAACTTTTACCAACGCTTATCAAGCTAATAATTAGCTGAATAAACAACAATTTGTATTGTAAGTTGTTGTTTAGAATTGAAGGTTTCTGAATGTTGCTGTCCCATGTGTGTCCCCTATAAAAAACTGTATAAATTAACTGCACAATATACTGTGCGTATGATAAAATGTGCAGTATGGTGAAAATATCCAAAACTGAAGAATTTGCAGACTGGTTGTCCTCGCTGCGTTCTAAAGAGCAGGCGCAAATAGAAACCCGTCTACACAGAATTGAAGCTTACGATCATTTTGGAGATTGCCGTCCAATAGAAGGCATAAGCAGCCCCATTGCTGAGTTGCGATGGAAAAATGGCTGGCGGGTTTATTTCTATAGAGAAAGCACTAACGCCATAAAATTATTAATCGGAGGCAAGAAAAATGACCAAAAGAGAGACATCAAAAAAGCAACAGTTTTGCTTGGAAAGTATGCCAATCTTAAAAAATAAAAAAAGTACGCGTTCTTTAAGACATCGTCCTCAAGCTTTCTTCAAGTCGCATAAAAAAGTAGCGGAAGCTCTTTTGCAAAGCTTGGAAGATAATGATACTGGAGCGTTTTTGGAGATTTTAGATGCCTACTTACAAGTCAACCGCACTAAAGTCGCTCAAGAAACCCTCCTTTCCCGCACCACTGTTCAAAAAGCCTTATCAAAAACCGGCAACCCCACAATCAAAACAATCGCAAAGATCGTCCATCAAGCAGTGGCTTAACAGGTTTATTCCTATTAAGTGAAGAATAGCAGCTTTTAGGAAAGGGGTTTGCGCTTACTTTTTTCATAAGCAAGGTTTGAAGAAGGTTCAAAATGACTTGAAAATCACCTATTAAATAGGATTAGAGGATAATAGGAGTAACTCTGTCCCCTACTAGATTTCAAGAAATCTTTATTAAGACTTTTCATTGTTTAAGCTGACGATAGGTGTGTCTATTGCAACCTGCAATGGAGAAATTTGCTCAATCGAGGCCGAAGCCGCTGGTTCTATCACCTTAGACAAGTCGCACATTAACTTTTACTTCCTTCAGCTATCGATGCTCTAGTTTCATAAGAGGTTGCCCCACCGAGCGCGCATCCGAAAATCCGACCGAACATATCAACGTAAATGCTTGCAATAAGAGCATGTCCTTCCATTTCTGGCAGGAGAGGGTATGAAAGCGGTAACAAGTCACACGCACTCCAAAAAAATCTTAAAGTGGTGTGGGGGCTTGGCCCCAGGTTTAGGTAGATTAGATTACTAAAAACAAACGGCAGCGCAGTACATGTAGTACGGGCTGCCGTTTGTTTTTAGTAAGATGACCTATCTAAACCTGGGGGCGGGCGGACTCGAACCGCCGGAGACCGAAGTCGAGGGATTTACAGTCCCTTGCAATTGCCACTATGCGACACCCCCGAAAGAAATTTTGCTGGCGAAAGGAGTTGAACCCTCAACCGTCCGATTACAAGTCGGATGCTCTACCATTGAGCTACACCAGCATATAAGCGCAGGAGCAGGTTATAACAAATGACCTACTTAATTCTCAACTACTCCTTCTTCTCTTTTTTGCGAAAATCTTCTTTGGCTGGCTCAAATTCTCCTGTGGGAATTGAACTGATAGGCTCTTGCGAGGTGGGAGTTGTAGATTCAGGACGGTTGAAAAGAGGCTTCTCCTCGTCCGCGCCTTTGACGCGAAAATCACGATCTGTAAACTTAAACTTCAGCTCTTCAGGATTTACAGGAGCGCTCTGCTGCGCTACACTCTCTGATGCCCGCTGAAATACCGATTGGCTCTTGTCAGACATCGAGATCACTTTTGCTGTAAATTTGCGCTTTCCAGAGGGTGTATAGGTTTTTTTTGTCTCTTGCTCTAAGGGTAAGTGGCAATTTTTATATTTCTTTCCAGATCCACAAGGACAAGGATCGTTACGTCCTACTTTTTTCTGTGTCATAATCTAAACCCTAAATCATAAGAATTTTTTACAAAAGAGCTATTATTTTATAGACTCTTCTTCAAGTTGTCTATTTAAAATTGCCTACTTCTTGGCCAAAATGTATAATTCACTCTTATGCTTCCCATTGCAAGACCACCATTTGAAAATCTAGGCAGAAAAATAGAAAGCGCCCTTAGGAAAGCTCTTTATGAGTATGAAATGCTCGAAGGAGCGGATAAGGTCGCTGTTGCCTTAAGCGGAGGTAAAGATAGTTTAACTCTCCTGTATCTCCTGCATGCCATAAATGGACGGGGCGTTCCTCCTTTTGAGATTGTAGCAATCCATGTCGGAGGAGAATTTTCTTGTGGCGCCGGGATAGAAGGGGGATTTTTAAAGGCCATCTGCAATGAGCTCAATATCCCCTTTATCTCCCTAAAGTCCTCAATAACAAAAGATGATCTTGAATGCTACTCCTGCTCACGAGATAGAAGAAAGCGGATCTTTGACGCCGCAAAAGAGGTGGGCGCAAAAGTTATCGCCTTTGGCCACACCCGCGACGATAACGCGCAGACTCTGCTTTTAAACCTCATGCATAAGGGAGAATTTGCCGGCCTCCTTCCAAAAATCGAGATGATCGATTATGGAGTAACGATCATCCGCCCCCTTATTTTAGTTGGAGAGAGCGAGATTCGTCTGTTTGCACAGAAATATAAGTATGCTAGAATAACCTGCCAATGTCCCTATGGGCAGAATTCAATGCGCAAAAAAGTTGATACACTAATAACCAATCTTGAAGATCTCTTCCCCAACGTTCGGCAAAATGTTGCCTCAGCAAGCCTTCTTTACGGATCTCAGAAAGCAAAAGGAACAAATAGGAATATACCATGAAAAAAAGCGAAAACGAAAACCGGATCACCATTGATGGAGTTGAAATCTCTCTTGGATCTCCTGATGAGTTTGCATTTAACTGGGTGGGATGCGAGGATGCTTTTGATCAACTTCTTGCCGCTTGGTTAGTTATTGATAGCAAAGACCTTCCTCTCAATCCCCGTTTAATTGGAAAGCCGGGAGTTGGAAAAACAACCCTAGCCTATGCAGCCGCCAAAAAAATGGGAAGATCTGTCTATATCTACCAGTGCACCATGGATACCCGCCCCGAAGATCTCTTAATCACACCCGTCATGGATAAATCAGGAGGAATCCGATATGTCGCCTCCTCTCTTGTGACAGCAATGATCAATGGAGGCGTTTGCATTCTCGATGAGGGCAATCGCATGAGTGAAAAGTCCTGGGCATCGCTCGCTCCCCTTCTCGATTCCAGAAGATATGTTGAATCGATCGTTGCGGGGCTTAAAATCCCTGCCCATCCCGATTTTCGCGTCTGTGCCACTATGAATGAGGATGCTTCGACTTTTGAAATCCCTGAATATATCCATAGCAGGCTCCAGCCTCAGATCACTATCGATTTTCCTGAGGCCGAAGAAGAAAGACGCATCTTAAAAGAAAATCTCCCCTTCGTTAAAGATGAGATTCTCAATTACGTCGTCAATTTTTTGCAAAAAAGTCATGCTAGAGAGGAGCGCTATACCGTCCGCGATGGAATCAATATTGCAAGATATGCAGCTAAAAGATATGCCTCGCTTGGCATTGAAACAAACCCCGAGAACCTTATACGTCAAGCAATTGTCATGACTCTTGGAGAGGAGGCGGCCCTCCACACCTTTTAAAAAATGAAATTGCAGCTTCCCTTAAAAAAAGATAATTTATTTGCAATGCCGGTCTTGCACTATACGCTAGAGCTTGCATGCTATATACGCCGCACTCTTCTTGCAATCAATCCCGACTGCGTGGCGGTAGAACTTCCCTGTAACTGCGAGGAGGTCTTTCTCCATGCAGCTGCAAGGCTTCCAGATATCTCGGTTATCACCCTTGGCGGCAGCCACAAAAAATATTTTCTTGCTGAACCCTGCGATCCCATCTTCGAGGCACTCCGCTCCAGCCTTGAATGCCAGATTCCTGCTTACTGCATCGATTGTGATGTCAACGATTATCCATTCGTGGATGAGAGACTCCCCGATCCTTATGCAATCACAAAAATTGGGCTTTCAGCCTACTATGGAGCCTACAGAAATACGCTCGCGGAAAAAACCCGTCTCCCCCTTGATGAGAAGCGAGAGCTCTTTATGGCTAAAAAGCTCAAGGAGCTTACCTTGCGCTATGATAGAGTCTTATTTATCGGCGGTTTTTTTCATGTTGAGAAGATCCTCTCCTATTTTGAGAAAAACTGCTTTCCGGAAGATCACCTCTCCCCACAAAAAGGGACCCTTTCAACTCTTACCGAAGAGAGCTGTCGGGATAACCTTGCCGAATATGGATATCTTACCTCCGTTTATGAAAATTGGCGCGAAGATCCTGCTAGCAGATTTCCCAATCGGCAAAAAATTCTCTTCGATCTCTACAAACAAGCCGGAGAGAACTACAAAAAAGAGACAGGCTTTACCTTCAGCTACCATCTCAATAATCTGATGAAATTTTCACGCAATTATGCCCTCTATTCTCAAAAGCTTACGCCTAATCTTTTTATGATCCTTCAAGCCGCGAGAGGCTGTGTCGACCATAATTACGCCTATGAAGTGTGGAAACTCGCAACAGCTTACCCCTATTTAAAAAATATTGACAATCTACAAGAGCTCCCTCTGACTGTTGATGAACTCTGGGGAGCATCCAAAAAAGTGATCTTCAACTTAAAGCAAAAACAGAAGAAGGGTCTCCAATTTTCAAAAAGGAAAAAAGATCTTCCTCACACCCAATTCCAACCGCCTGCCTCCTTTGCAATCTGCTCCTACCCCCCCGAAGATTTAGCTATAGAAAGCTTTGGGGCATTTTTGAAGCAAAAGAGCCTTAAATTGATTAACGATGAAAACAGGCGCGTTCTCCCCTTCTTCACAAGCCTTGAAGATGGGATTGATGTGAGAGAAAGCCTCCGCCATTTTTATGAAAAAAAACTCTATGTCAAAATCCAAAGAAAACCACCGGCAGCGCTTGGATCTGTCTGCGTCATTTTTGATGAGGATAAATCAGAAATGGCCAAAGAAAAATTTCCCTGGAAAACAACCTGGATTGGTGAAAACAGTCAAGAATCGGATATGGCATTTTTTGCAACCGAGATGCATCAGAATGTTGTGGGTCCGGGAATATCCCGCTGTCAATATGGAGGTTTTATGCTCTCCTATCCCCCGAGACGCCTTTGGGATGTCTGGACAGACCCTGACTATGAACGGTGCGGCAGCAAAGCTGAAGTCCTTCTCTTGGCCTCTATCGATTATTGCCTCGACCCCCTTATTGTATATGTTGCAAAAACCCCCCCCAAACAGTGGCTCAAATCTTACGCTAGCCGATTTGGAAAAAAAATTTTTTATATCCCCATTGGAGGCCTCTCTCCAAATCAATTAAATCAGATCCGCATCTTCCATGTGTTAGAGGGAAAAGATAAACGGGAGATTGCCGGAGACTATATATTTTGAGGAAAAGCTATGCTAAATAAACGTCCAAAAATTTTGCTCACTAATGATGACGGGATCTTGGCTCCCGGCTTAAAATGCCTTTGGGAAACCCTCCGCAAAAGTGATTTCGCTGACATTGTCATTGCCGCCCCCTCCCAGGAACGTTCGGGAACCGGTGTATCAATCACCTGGGATAGACCCCTTCTTATTAAACAGGTCAACTGGGTAGATGAGACCCCCGCTTGGTCTATTGATGGGACCCCAGCAGATTGTGTAAAAATGGCAATCCGGGTGATTTTAGATAGCCCCCCTGATCTAATCCTCTCAGGAGTCAATGCAGGCTCAAATGCAGGACGAAATGTGCTTCACTCTGGGACAGTCGGCGCGGTCATTGAAGGTGTGTTACGGAATATTCCGGGCATTGCCTTTTCCTGCGAAAGCGAAAGAAACCCCAATTTCCATGTTGCCCAAAAATATATTGTGAGCATTGTGGAATTCATTTTAAGACATCCCATGGAGCCCGGATGCTTTCTCAATGTCAACTTCCCAAAAGTTGCAGATGATCTTGTGAGAGGCTTTAAATTCACACGCCAAGGCAAAGGGCGTTGGGGGGAAGATCCGGCGTTACACCTAAGCTCTAAAAATGGAAAAAGCTACTGGCTTGGGGGAAAACCCGAGGAATTGGAGGAAGAGGAGGAGTGCGATATCTCCTATTTACGAAGAGGCTTCTTAACCGCTGTGCCCATTCATGTGCATGAACTCACCAGCATGAATGAACTCAATAAAAGAAAAATGGAATTTGAAGAGTATTTACTTAAAGAGAATGGCAAAATTCTCTGTTAGTCCATATTGAGACGGTGAGAAGTGATAAGCTCCCGCAATTTCCCATCAAAGAAGCGAAGCTCAGCTTCATCCTTCTTGTAATCGGGATCCAACTTAAAGGCTTGATTGTGCATATCCCATTGCGCTCTCTGCCAATCCAATGCATCTTGCATGAGCTCTTTAAAATGAGAGGGATCTTTCCTAAGGTCCTTATTATGCATTTGATAGAGAGAAAATCCTTTTACAGAAAGACAAATAAAGAAAATGAGGGAAGCACCGGCTAAGCCTCCTCCCGAACTTAAGAATCCTACTGCCAAACTAGAGTCAATCAAAATTCCATAATAACTCAAGGCCCCTAAGGTAGTAATAAGGGCGCAAGCAAGAGCTGTGATGACTGTGAATCTAAGGAAACCTTTACAATCGCGAGCTGCATGTTGTAATTCAAGTACAAAATAGGAAATGGGCACTCTTCTTCCCGTAGACGTCGAAAAGCTGCTTAAACTTTTTATCGTTGCAGGACCAACACCCGAACGCCTCACTCTAGATTTATAGACTGCCACCTGAAACTTACGCTCTTTTTCCCCTAATCTCATATTCAATGCATCAGTAGTATCAATCTGGACAAGGCTCTCCATTTCAGAACTGACCTTATCAAGAGGTTCCTCTTGTGCCAAGTGATCCCATGCAGACTTCTCGACTATTACCCATTGTCTTCTGACCGCTTCTTTTAAAACTTCAATAGGTACAACATGAATCACTTGGATCTTTGCATAATTGTCTTGCAATGCCCGTTTTTTTCTAATGCTAAGATGATAGGTGAGATAGCCTCCTAATATGAATAAAATGGAAGCAGAGACTCCTATAAAGGCAGCGGTTATTTGAGTCCACACCGGGAAGAGAGTGCTTTTAGCAAAGAAGGCATACAAGACGAAAGCAGCACAGGCTGCACTTGCACCAACAAGAACTCCTGTTCCAATTAAAGGGGTGTAGGCTATAGGATGTAAGTTCTTCCCAGCCCTAAATTCATTATAGATATCGGTTATATGGGGTTGTAAGGTACTACTTTTATATGCTTCTATAGTCATAATTAAATTAACTTTAAATATTTACTTTTAATATTATCATACAAGTGTTTTTTTAATATTAAGTTAGTATTAAAAACATATTTTAAGACGATTCCAAGGTTTTTGTTGTGGGAAAATAAGGGTGTAAAGTATTGTGATCCTCTATTTTTTGGGCGTATAGCTCAGTGGTAGAGCGCCTGTCTTACACACAGGTGGTCATAGGTTCAAATCCTTTTGCGCCCATTTTCCCTTTAAGGGAAGTTTTGAACCTCTGCCCTCTTTAAGGGGGCATTGTATTGCGGGAGTAGTTCAATTGGTTAGAGCACCGCCCTGTCACGGCGGAAGTTGCGGGTTCAAGCCCCGTCTCCCGCGCTCTTTTCTCTAAAACATTGGTTTGAAGCAAAAATATGCCACACTCATCTTCTAATAATGGTTTTGGAAAAGTTTTTTTACAGAGCCTGCCATGGCTTATGATTGGGGCATTTCTAGCGGCCCTTGGCATTAAAGTCATCCTTATCCCCAATGAACTGATCGATGGGGGCATTGTGGGTATAGCGATGATTGGCTCCTTTCTTTTTGGAAAGAATCTGCTCCCTGTTTTTCTGATCCTCTTCAACCTTCCTTTCGTGATTTTAGCCTACAAAAGGATAGGGCCCCATTTTGTCATCCAGATGCTTACAGCTCTATTTCTCTTTGCAATCGCCTTAAGCGGTTTTTCTTATATTCCAGAATGGTTTCATCTAGCTCCTTGGGAATTGCATGGCGACCAAATAGAAGTGATCGTCCTTGGCGGGTTTATCTTGTGGTTGGCATATCCGGAGCTTCCGGCATTATTTTAGCATATAAAACAATCAGAGCGCTTGCAGGCCAAGGTCATAATATTGAGC
>JABDDZ010000011.1:38245-39360 GCA_013287335.1 Chlamydiota bacterium
ATCTTGGGGGTTGGCTTTGGCATGATCATCCGAAATGGGGGTTCCACAGATGGAACAGAGATCATGGGGATCATCATCAACCGTAAACAAGGATTTACAGTTGGGCAGGTTGTCTTATTTTCCAATATTTTTATTTTCGTCATTGCAGGGATCGTTTACCACAATTGGCATTCTGCTTTTCAATCTCTGATGATATACGTTGTTGCCACAAAAGTGATGGATATTGTGATTGTCGGTTTTGACGAGACAAAATCTGTCATGATCATCTCTTCTGATCCCCACCATCTTGGGAAAATATTGACAGACAGGCTGGGTGTTGGCCTCACATTTCTCTATGGACGGGGGGGGTATTCGGGCGATGCAAGAGAGATTCTTTATGTCGTTGTTGAAAGACTCCAGCTTGCTGAACTTAAACTCATCGTTCATAGAGAGGACCCCGGAGCTTTTGTAGCTATCCAAAACCTCCATGAAGTGATCAATGGCAGACAGAAAACCACTGCTATGGGCCCCCTCCCGTAAGGGTGTTTATTAAGAATATAGAATTTGCCCGCGGGCAAACCCGACTTTTTATTCTTTGCAGGACAAGCCCCAGCGGGGATAGAGGGTGTGGGGTATTTTGAGGGCATCTAGCACTTTTCCAACAATAAAATCTTCGATATCCGAAACGGTTTTTGGGCGAGTATACCAGGCAGGGAGAGGCGGAATGATTGTAGCCCCCAGTTTGGAAAGCCTCAGTAGATTTTCTAGGTGAAGTTGCGAAAAGGGGCATTCTCTTGGTACAAGAATAAGCTGCCGCTCCTCTTTGAGGGTTACATCGGCAGCTCTCCTTAAGGCATTATCAGCAATTCCATAGGAGATGGCAGCCACAGTTGCCATGCTACAAGGAATAATGATCATCCCGTCTGTTGGAAAAGAGCCGCTTGCAATAGCACAGCCCACATCTGATATCCTATGAAGGCTTATCTTTTCTTGAATATCTGCGGGTAAACTTTTAATAAAAGAGTCGGGGGAACTAAGATCCTCCTCCAGCTCCAAAGAGGCTGCATAGAGTGCGGCTTTACTTACAACCAGCTCAATATTATGACCTTGGCCTGCAAGCGCTCTGATTGTTTTAT
>JABDDZ010000012.1:0-7013 GCA_013287335.1 Chlamydiota bacterium
AATAAATTCCCTTAGTGTAGTGGGTTTTAAGAAATGTCAAATTGGAAAATTGCAAAATTTTGCGAGGGTGAATGCAATACTCGAAGAAGATATCTGATCGATTCTCTTCATCCGTGTAGCTAAATGGAACCCAGTTTTTTTCAATGCGATTATTGTTTAGGTCTATCTTAGTGATTGCATCAAGTCTATAATTTTCCAGATCCAAATTCGCAATAAACATTGTATGTTCTTTTGCATTTTCATTTTTCTTATCATTATAAATCAGGTAGTTGCTATCGCCCATTTTAATAGCTCGAGGATCTTCGGAGGAACCACTTTGAGAATCAATTCTCCTAAACTCACCTCGCTGTTCAAAATTTGCGTCGAGTTCCGTGCAACCAATGTAAGAAAAAAAAGAATCATTCTCTAACACATCATAGCGAAAAAAGAGGAGGTAACCCGCTCCATATTTGATAAGAGAGGCATTATAATAGGGACCGGGGACATTCTTTATAAAAACTTTTTTAACACTAAGAACAATCCCGCTCTCCTCCCCAAAGGGAATCTTTTGCAATTTTTTGGGTAGCAGAGCTCTTGGAGATTGATCTCCATTTTTATGAATGTATTTGGATAGTTGTTTATTGGCTCTATATTGATTTACTTCCGAGCGTATCCATCCCTTATAATGCCAAAGAGTCATCAAAATACAAAGAAACGAGAAAACCCCTAAAACCTTTTTACGCATACAATCAGGGCCTTAAGAGATGACTGAAATACGGACCGGTTCAGGCAGTAGACCTCTCAATTGCTTCAAAGTATCCCCCCGCAATAACTGAACCCACTTTCCCCGCTTTGGAAAATCGATGATAATTTGACCCACATCAAAACGCATCGCATATGCAGCGATGATATCGACGGGTGAATCGCTAATAGCATAATGAAAGGTGATGAGGTCTTCCATTCCCTTTTTTTTTGCATACTCTCTGACCTTCAATGCTTCAGGATCATTCTCCCAAGTTTTTTGTAGATCGCTCTCTGAGATTACGCTCTGCTCCCTCACAAAGAGAATGTGCAAAGGTACTCCTAGTTTGGACGATTTTTCAATAGCTGTTTTCAGAGCATTTCCCACTCGGCGCACAGGACAGAGGATGGAAATAGTAGCCTCAGGTTTTAATTCCTTTTCTCGTTTTAATAGAAGCCCCGGCCCCCCAACTGCTGCCTCCATTAACCGCTCTTTCCTCTCTACAGATAGCCCCCGTAAAATAAGTCCTATTGTAATGACTGCTAATGCGTATAATCGAGCGTTAGGTTTATCAATAAAAAGAGTGATCTCAATGGCTAACATGATTATGAATGAGAAGAACATCAGAGAGCGTTCTTGCCACTTAAGATCTAGCGTTCTATCAGTCGAAGTGGCTCCCAAATTGGTTGCAATCGCACCCACAAAGCCAATGGCATACAACGTAGCAAGTCCTGCAACATTTTTGACTAAGAGGACTAGCAAAACCGGAACACCTGTCGCGATCAAAAGAGCTACGAGGGGTACTCCATAGGAGTTAACTTTTTGAAAATAGCTCGGCAGTTCTCCATCGCTTCCCATAAGATATTGCAAAGCAACGAGTCCATTGATGGCGGTATTTACTGCAGACAAGAGAAGAACGGCAATGACAACGCTAAGCGTCCATGCAAATGCAACGCCAACTGATTGACCCAATGCATCACCCACAAAAACCTGCGCAAGATAGCGGAGCATAGAATCTCGCACGTTTGGATATCCCGGAGCGCTTACCATATCCCCTTTTATTTCAAAATTACCAATTGCAGCAGCAGCAAATGCAAAAAGGGATGTGTAGATAGCCACCTCCAAAATCACACCTCCTATGGCCCTTGTAGAGGTGCGTGTCACGATGGGATTTTTCAAGGTGGATCCCCGATTGAGCTTCATAATTCCTGTTATATTGGCAATAGCTTCAATGCCAGAAAGAGCTACAATCACCCCTACAAAACTTTGCCAAATATGTACTGGGGATCCCTTAAGAGGTTGAATATTATGCCAGGCCATCTTGAGATGGGGTAGGCAAAAAATTGCGAGGATTGTCAAAACAACGATTGCGGCAACCGTTACAAAAGAGGCCGCTGTGCCGCTGTGACGCGGCCCAAAGTAATTTAATATCCCAATTAAACCGATACAGATGGCTGCATAGAGAACCGGATCGGAAACTCCTAAATATTGAAATGCTGAGAGGGCACTTAAAGCTGCTGTCACAAGAAAGTCTGCAATGAGAAAAAAGGCCCCTATTAAGGAGATAATTTTAGAACGGTGCCTAACACTTGCATAGACCCCTCCCCCATTTGGATAATACCTGCAGATGACCATGTAGTTAATTCCAATGAGAATTGTCAGCACTCCGACTGCTGCTATTAGCCAAAATGAAGCATAGCCTGCAAGAGCAAAGGCTAATCCGATGACATAGGCTTTACTTGTCCCCAGATCACCATAGAGAATCGCTGCCGCTCGACTTGAATCGATGTTGCGCGGACGGTGTGTCGCCATTGTAAACATATAATCAACCTAGTGTTTTTTCTCTTTTTATCTATCTATACCCAAAATGGAAAGGAAAGGCGATAAAAATAACCCAGGCATTTTCCCCAGGGTTTCTATCGGATAGGGAACCATTTGAAATATGATAAAACTGCGTTCCAATCCTTGCTGAGTTATTGAATTCATAAGCTGCTTCTAGCGCAGAACGGAATTCGAGTGGGTAGCCTAAATCTCTACCCTCTCCACGATGATAGAGGCCTGGAGAAAAATTTGGACTAAAAACGATCTTCCTTGTCAAATAATATTCCCATGCGAGCCCGACACCAAAAAATATGGAGCGCATTTCGGGAATTGCGAATGTGACTTGAGGCCTTATGTGCCCACACCAATATTTGCCCCATTTATATTCACATTGGACAATTCCTCCCGAATGATTTGGTCCTGCAAAGAGTCTTCCTCCTCCAATAGAAAAAAGAGGAACCGGATTTTCAATTGCGTAAAGGGAACGGGTGGACATTACAAAAAGGGATAAAACGAGAATGGTTTTAACGGCTAAAAAAATAAACATTCTTTTTTTTAAAATCGCCATTTTTGCGTTATGGCATACCTTTTTTTTTTTCTCAATTTACAAAAAAAGTTTTTTTCTTTACGTTCATTTAACAAAACTAACTCTTACGATTTAAAGATGAAAAAAAATCTGCTTGCTTTACTTTGCATCCTTCTTTTACTCAAAAACATACCTGCAACTGCATTAGAAAATGAAACCTATTCGCTTCCTCAAGAATTTTATATTGTCCAGCGCTGGATTTCTCTCACACTTGCCTTCGATATCAAAAGTAGTAACGGGAAGCTAGGCACAGTCTACCGCAAATTTTGGAGCCTAGGTAAAGAGTATGATTTTTATGACAATACGGAAAAAATGCGAGCTAGGGCGAAATCTCGTCTCTTAAGTTTCTGTTACGTTTTTGATGTTACCGATGAGGCAGATATTCCAATTGGACGGGTTGAGCAGCGCTTTTTTACACTATTTCCAACATTTGATCTTATCGCAGCCCATAATGAAGTTTTAGCTGTTGCAAAAATGAATTTTTGGGGCACCACTTATACTTTAAAAGATCCTCTCTCGAAAGCAGAGATCGCCACTCTCTCTCGTTCATTTTTTAGATTTAAAGATGATTGGACCGTCAACATTACAAGGCCCGACATTTTTATCTCAAAGCGGATCGATCCCAGGCTATTTATCACAGTCGTGGCATTTCAAACAGATCATGAAAATGATCAGCGTTATTATTCACACAACACTTCTCTGCCCCCCATGAGTAGTAATTATAAGGTCGATCTGGGATGGGATTCCACTGTAGAACCTCAGGAAGAAGATTTTGAAGCCATTGTCCAACTAACCGAAGAGGGTGTAGATTTGGACGAGGAGGATGAACTTCTTTCGGCCAGACTTCTCCAAAATCTTACTGCATTAATCCATAATAATGAGCTTACACCTGGCCAAAAGAGCGCCCTCTCTATCCTCTTACAGGAGAAATTAACTCCCTTATAGGTCTGGAGTCGGGTTTGCCCGCAGCAAACCGGACTCTGAATTAAAGGGTTAAAAGTAAAATTCCTAAAGTCGTGTCACTAAATTAAAAAATGTGTATATAGATGTTTTTTAATCTAAGTAAGCGCATGACTGCCATTATAACCATAGGAATTGCTGCAATGCTTGGGGCTTGGCTGCGGTGGGGGCTTGGCATTCTTTTCAACCCCATCTTTCCAACTATTCCCCTAGGAACCTTGGCAGCAAATCTTCTGGGGGGGTTCTTAATGGGACTATTTATGGCTCTTACGAAAGATCATCTTTTTCTTTCTGCAACGCAGCGCCTGGGAGTGGCCACGGGTTTTTTGGGAAGTCTGACTACATTCTCAACCTTTTCAGCAGAAACTGTGACACTGCTTTCACACCATGAGTATCTCTTTTCGAGCATCATCATTGTAGGGCATCTTTTTGGAACAATCCTGGCAACGTTTGCGGGAATTTTTACTGTGAAACTTTTTACAAACTAGGAGAGTCATGCAAGGGATCTATCTTAAGTTCTACGCCTATGAGTTCGAACAGCACCATGGAATGCTTCTCTATGAATGGCTTCTTGAATTTGCTAAAAAACAAGGGATCAAAGGTGGATCAGCTTTTAGAGGGATTGCAGGATATGGGCGTCATGGGCAAATACATGTGGAACACTTTTTTGAGCTTTCAGCAAATGTTCCAGTTGTTATTACTTTTGTAATAAGTGAAGAAGTCTGTTCAACATTCTTAGAACTTTTAAAAAAAGAAAAAATCAACCTCTTTTACATTAAAATACCTGTAGAACATGGATCTCTTTTGGAGAATTCATCCCCCTCCAAATAGAGAGGAATGCTTATATTGTTAAGTTTTAAAGAACTATGAATATCAAATTATTTTTATTAAACTTCATTTTTAAAAAAACTATTATATTGTATACTGAACATAGGAAAAACAATCTTTTCCAATCTGCAGAAACAAGGGAGAAAAAAATGAAAATCAATAAAAACTTTTTTCTGTTTTCCGGCATCGCTTGCCTAACATTCCTATCAACAAATACTTATGGAATGGGAGAACAGAGAGACTATAATAACCAAGGTCAGGGGTACAACAACCAACAAGGTCCACGGGGACAACGTTTTCAAGGCCCAAGACACCAGGGTCAAGGCTACTACAATAATGGTCCTCAGGGACAAAATGGTCCTGGGCCCAATGGTCCTGGAACAAACCAGCAAGTACCTCAGTGCTCTTCAATGGATCTTCGCGTCTTTGAAGAGGAAGATGAAGTGCAAACTTATAAAGATTATGGTTTTAGCCGTGGAGACATGAAAAATCTCTATACTTTTAGATATGATCCAAAAAACGAACTCTCTATCAATGGTCATGTTGCTAAAGTTATGAGAGTTAGATTTCCAGATGAAAACTCTTATTTGATCGCAGTCCTCAAAACTGATAGCGGCGAATATCTTTTGAATTTGGGACCTGTCTGGTTTGCTGACGAAAACAACTTTGAAGTGAACGAGGGAGATGTCCTCGATGTAAAAGGGTCAAAGATCAAAACGAAAGGCCGTTTTATTATCATAGCTTCAGAAGTTAAAAAAGATGGTCAAACTCTAGTGCTTCGTAACCGAAATGGATCTCCTCAGTGGGGAAATCCTCAAGCTCAAAGAGGTGGAGAACAGTATCTCAAACATCACACATTTAATCGCCAAGATATGAATAGAAATCCAAATGGCCCATACCAAGATGGACAAGGACCAGATTTTAATAGAAATCCAAACGGCCCATACCACGATCAGGGACAGGGACAGGATTTTAACAGAAATCTCAATGGCCCAGATGGACAAGGGCAGGATTTTAATAGAAATAATCCAAATGGCCCTCAAGGTCGAAGCATCAATCGAAACTTGAATGCTCCTCAAGGTCCAGGCATGAATAAAAACCCGAATTCACAGCCAGGACAAAATTGGTAATCAATAATTTGTAATTCATAGAATTACAACATTGATTGGCCCGCTTCTTCAAGATTGAGGAAGCGGGCCTTCTCTTTTAGAATCATTTGCGATACAATAAGGAATTCTTGAAGGTTATACCAAATATGAAAAAGAAGATCCTCTTTGCATTACTTGTAGTTACTGCCTTTTTTGGAGTGCGCCTACTCTTTTCTTCTCCCATTCAAGAAGCCGGCATTGAGAACGCAACCCAGCATCAAAAAAATAAGGCCATCTTTAATAGTGTCATAGAAAAGGCTCTGCAGCGCTACCCTACAGCTGAAACGCTGCTATTGCATATGGGAGAGATTGGAGAGGAGGCGCGGAAAAATGGTCTTGTCCTCTCAGCCTATTCCTATGTAACCCATCCCGATACAGGAGAACTCTGTTTTACAGCTATCCCCATTTGGGAGGGAGGAGAACGCATTCCCGTCACATTTTTTCTATATATATGGCCATCTATTGGGGAGGCTCTTAAAACTGAAAAAGCTATTGATAACAGCTATTACGCCTCTAATATGCACTCTCATCCCATCCCCTGCGCCTTTACTCTGCTGCAAGGAAGCATCACCGAGTACTGTTATCTTCAAGATAAGACACACCCTCTCTCTCCAGTCAGAGAGGTCGGAAAAAAGAAATTTTACATAGGAGAGGGAGATGTAGATTTAAACGCATCCCCTTTTATTCATCAGATGGTCTTTGAAGGAGAGGGAAAAAAGCCTGCCATCACCTGCCACGCTTATGGTAAACCCACTGCATCGCAAGTGATGGAGACCTTTAGGAGAACGCATAATGAGCATGTCTATCTGCATCTCCTCTCCCCCGACGGTCAAATCGTAACCCGTCCCTGGTGACTTGTCACCGCTTTAAATTTCTTAACTAGCTTCTTTTATTGAATCAGCAGCAGTAGTAACACTCATAGCATTATAATCCATATTTTTCTCTATAG